>NZ_JAHLRC010000046.1:0-33361 GCF_018919545.1 Citrobacter sp. S46_ASV_140 | reverse complement strand
TGTTATACAGAATGTCATACAGCTGGTTTACGTCAGTGGTGTAATCCGGCAGCTGATCGGCACGAACGGTATAAGGATGCACCACCATCTTATTCTGATACGCGTCCTGTACCATACCCGTTAACGAGATATTGCCTTTCTTCGACTTCTCATCAATCAGCATGTGATAGTCCGGCCCAATGCCGTCCGCATACTGCGCAACCTGCTTCATGGCACCCGGTTTAAACATCCAGTCGTAGTTGTAATTAACCCAACTACCGTCCGGCTTTTTCTCCTGAGTTTCATTCCAGTCAGTGTACGCAATCAACTGTACCAGATTGAGATCCATCCCCATCTTCGGTTCCAGTTCATTCTTAATGCGCTTTAACTCTGCGACATCAAAACACTGTAGATAAACCTTGTCGTTCTTGTCGGTGTACCCGTACTTTTTCAGCACTTCCAGCGTTTTAGCCGCAATGTCCTTCCCTTCCTGATGATGGAACCACGGCGCTTTCATTTCCGGGTAAATGCCAATGTTTTTACCGGTTGAATGATTTAATCCCTGAACGAACTCAATCTCTTCTTCGAAAGTGTGCACACGGAAATCAGATTTACCCATCGGGAAACGCCCTGGGTAGGTCTGGACCTTTTTGCCATTTTCGATATCAAAGCCTTCGGTAAATTTCAGCGATTTAATCTCATCCAGCGTAAAGTCGATAGCGTAGTAGCGCCCATCTTTACGCGCACGATCCGGGAAACGCTCGGCAACATCGGTGACGCGGTCAAGGTAGTGGTCATGCAGGACAACCAGATGGTCGTCCTTGGTCATCACCAAATCCTGTTCCAGGTAATCAGCCCCCTGAGCATAAGCCATCGCTTTTGCTGGCAGCGTATGCTCCGGTAAATAACCGCTGGCGCCACGGTGCGCAATCACGATTTTTTCTGCGGCAACCGCCGCGCTGCTCACCACAATACCTGTCAGCATTAGCGCCACGCTGAGACTTTTCAATGTGGTTTTCATCTATTAGCCCCCGTTACGCTTCAGTGCGATCTCTTCGTGATGGCGTTTTTCGCCAATCATGACGACCACCAGCAGAATAACTGCCAGCACGCTACCGCCAATCATCACCATAAAGCCGCCGTCCCAACCGAAGAAGTCAACGGTATAGCCAACAATGGCGCTCGCCGCTACGGAACCGCCGAGATAACCAAACAGACCGGTAAAGCCAGCCGCCGTACCCGCCGCTTTTTTCGGTGCCAGTTCCAGCGCATGCAGACCAATCAACATTACCGGACCGTAGATCAGGAAGCCGATGATAATCATACAAGCCATATCCACGTTCGGGTTGCCTGCCGGGTTCATCCAGTAGACGATAGTCGCGATAGTCACCAGCGTCATAAAGAACACGCCGGTCGCACCACGGTTGCCACGGAAGACTTTATCCGACATCCAGCCGCACAGCAGCGTGCCCGGAATACCCGCATACTCATACAGGAAGTAGGCCCAGGATGATTTATCCAGCGCGAAATGTTTCACTTCTTTCAGATAGGTCGGGGACCAGTCCAGGATGCCGTAGCGCAGCAGATAAACAAACACGTTGGCGATAGCGATGTACCACAACAGTTTGTTCGGCAGTACGTATTGCATGAAGATCTGCTTCGCAGTCAGCTCTTCTTCCGCTTTCTCGTTGTAATCGTCCGGGTAGTCGTTCTTGTACTCTTCGATAGGCGGCAGGCCACAAGACTGCGGCGTATCACGCATCAGAGCAAAAGCAAACAGCGCGACGACGATCGCACCGAAAGCAGGCATGTACAGCGCCGCTTTCCAGTCATTGAACCAGGCCATACCCAGCAGGAACAACAGAGGAGGCAGACCACCGCCCACGTTGTGCGCACAGTTCCAGACGGAGACAATGCCCCCACGCTCTTTCTGCGACCACCAGTGCACCATGGTACGACCACACGGCGGCCACCCCATTCCCTGGAACCATCCGCAGAGGAACAGCAGCACAAACATAACCGCAATGCTCGAAGTCGCCCACGGCACAAAGCCCATGAACAACATGACTGCGGCGGCCAGAATCAGACCCGCTGGCAGGAAAACGCGCGGATTCGAGCGATCCGAAACGGACCCCATGATGAATTTCGAAAATCCGTAAGCAATGGAGATACCGGATAACGCAAAACCCAGATCGCCACGCGAGAAACCTTGCTCAACCAGATACGGCATCGCAAGGGCAAAGTTCTTACGTACCAGATAGTACGCGGCATAGCCAAAGAATATCCCCAGAAAGATCTGCCAACGTAATCGACGATATGTCGGGTCGATCTCCGCTGCAGGCAAACGCGCCGTGTGTGACGCTGGTTTAAAAATGCTCAACATAGTGTAGCCTCCGTGGCCGTCTTTCATTCGAAGTAAACACTGCAGTTCGTCATTACTACCCTACCGCTCCCAGTGTGGCCGCGATGTTAAGGAAAGATACATAACAAAAATGTGAAACGCTGCACATATTGTTACAGATTTATGACAAATGTTCATAAAGGCGCACGAAATCACGTTTCATTTTCGAATAATGAGCGATTATGCGCGAAATCAAACAATCCATGTTTTTTATGTGGCTAAATGATAAAAAACGAACTGTGAGGAAAAACAATGAAAATTCGCGACTCGCAAACAAGTGACGTGATTATCATTGGTGGAGGAGCAACAGGTGCAGGGATCGCACGCGATTGTGCGCTGCGCGGGTTGCGCGTCATCTTAGTGGAACGCCACGATATCGCCACAGGGGCGACCGGACGTAACCACGGTCTGCTGCACAGCGGTGCACGCTACGCCGTCACCGACGCTGAATCTGCCCGGGAGTGCATCAGCGAAAACCAAATTCTCAAACGTATCGCCCGTCATTGCGTTGAGCCGACGGACGGTCTGTTTATTACCCTGCCGGAAGATGAACTCTCCTTCCAGGCAACCTTTATTCGCGCCTGTGAAGAGGCCGGTATTCGCGCAGAAGCAATTGACCCTAAGCAGGCGCGCATTATCGAACCTTCCGTCAACCCACAGCTGATTGGCGCGGTAAAAGTGCCGGACGGCACGGTTGATCCTTTCCGCTTAACCGCCGCCAACATGCTGGATGCGCGTGAGCATGGCGCAGTAATCTTAACGGCGCATGAAGTGACGGGACTGATTCGTGAAGGGGCAACGGTTTGCGGCGTGAACGTACGCAATCATCTGACGGGTGAGATGCAGTCTCTGCATGCGCCGGTAGTCGTCAACGCCGCCGGGATCTGGGGCCAGCGCATTGCGGAATATGCCGACCTGAGCATCCGTATGTTCCCGGCCAAAGGTTCGCTGCTGATTATGGATCACCGCATTAACCAGCATGTCATCAACCGCTGTCGTAAGCCGTCTGACGCCGATATCCTGGTGCCCGGTGATACCATTTCGCTGATTGGTACCACCTCACAGCACATTGATTACGATGATATCGACAGCAACCGCGTCACCGCAGAAGAGGTCGATATATTGCTGCGTGAAGGCGAAAAACTGGCGCCGATTATGGCGAAAACGCGCATTTTACGCGCCTACTCCGGCGTGCGTCCTCTGGTAGCCAGCGACGACGATCCAAGTGGCCGTAACGTCAGTCGTGGGATTGTACTGTTCGATCACGCCCAGCGTGACGGACTGGACGGGTTTATCACCATTACCGGCGGCAAATTGATGACCTACCGCCTGATGGCAGAGTGGGCCACCGATGCCGTTTGCCGTAAGCTGGGCAATACCCAACCTTGCACAACGGCAGACACGGCGCTGCCTGGCTCACAAGAATCGACCGAGCATACGCTCAAACGCGTGATCTCGTTGCCCGCGCCACTGCGCGGCTCAGCGGTCTACCGTCACGGCGATCGCACCCCTGCGTGGCTTAGCGAAGGTCGTCAGCACCGCAGCCTGGTCTGTGAATGCGAAGCGGTCACTGCAGGTGAAGTGCAGTACGCCGTCGAGAATTTGACCGTCAACAGCCTGCTGGATTTGCGTCGCCGTACCCGTGTTGGAATGGGGACCTGCCAGGGCGAATTGTGTGCCTGCCGCGCCGCAGGTTTGCTGCAACGTTTTAATGTCACCACCGCCGCGCAATCTATCACTCAGCTTTCCGATTTCCTCAATGAACGCTGGAAAGGCGTGCAGCCTATCGCCTGGGGAGATGCGCTGCGCGAAAGCGAATTCACACGCTGGGTCTATCAGGGATTGTGCGGTCTGGAAAAGGAGCACCAGGATGAAATTTGATACCGTCATTATCGGCGGCGGCCTGGCCGGACTACTGTGCGGCCTGCAACTGCAAAAAAGCGGTTTACGCTGCACGATTGTCACTCGCGGCCAAAGCGCCCTGCATTTCTCCTCCGGCTCACTGGATTTGCTCAGCAACTTACCCGATGGCCAACCGGTGACGGATATAGAAGCAGGCCTGAATGCGCTGCGCACTCAGGCCCCCGCGCACCCGTACAGCACCATCGGAACGCACAACGTCCTGGAGCTGGCCCAGCAGGCGCAAAATCTGCTGGAAGAATGCGGAACGCATTTGCAAGGCAAGGTACATCAGTCACATCAACGCATCACCCCGCTGGGAACGCTGCGCTCAACCTGGTTAAGTTCCCCGGAAGTTCCGGTCTGGCCGCTGTCCGCGCAGCGTATCTGCGTTGTAGGTATTAGCGGTTTACTGGATTTTCAGGCACATCTCGCCGCGGCGTCGCTGCGTCAACGCAATCTCAGCGTCGAGACGGCAGAAATCGATCTGCCTGAGCTGGATGTCCTGCGTGATAACCCGACCGAGTTTCGCGCCGTCAATATTGCGCGCCTGCTGGATAACGAAGATAAATGGTCGCTGCTCTATGACGCTTTACTGCCAGTAGCAAAAACCTGCGACATGATAATTATGCCGGCCTGCTTCGGTCTGGCGGATGAACAGCTCTGGCAATGGCTTAACGAGCGCCTCCCCTGCTCGCTGACGCTGTTACCGACCCTACCGCCTTCGGTACTGGGTATGCGTTTGCATAACAAATTGCAGCGCCAGTTTGTGCGCCAGGGCGGCGTCTGGATGCCGGGTGATGAAGTGAAGAAAATCACCTGTCAGGATGGCGTAGTCAGCAAAATCTGGACCCGTAATCATGCCGATATTCCTTTGCGGCCACGTTTCGCCGTGCTCGCCAGCGGCAGCTTCTTCAGCAGCGGGCTGGTCGCCACGCGTGAGGCCATCTACGAACCTATCCTGGGGCTGGATGTACAGCAAACCGCCACGCGCGCCGAGTGGTATGAGCGTGACGTCTTCGACCCACAACCGTGGCAGCAGTTTGGCGTTACGACCGATGCCGGGCTGCGCCCGTCGCTGGCGGGACAAACGATAGAGAACATGTATGCCATCGGTTCCGTTCTCGGCGGATTCGACCCTATCGCCCAGGGTTGCGGAGGCGGCGTGTGCGCTGTTAGCGCCTTACACGCCGCACATCATATTGCGAAACGTGCAGGAGGCCAGCAATGAGCGACACACGTTTTGAAAGTTGTATCAAATGCACGGTGTGCACCACGGCCTGCCCGGTAAGTCGCGTCAATCCGAACTACCCTGGTCCTAAACAGGCCGGACCGGACGGTGAGCGTCTGCGCCTGAAAGATGGCGCGTTATATGACGATGCGCTGAAATACTGCATCAACTGTAAGCGTTGCGAAGTAGCCTGTCCGTCAGATGTGAAGATTGGCGATATCATCCAACGCGCGCGCGCCAAATACGACACTACGCGTCCGTCGCTGCGTAACTTTGTCTTAAGCCATACTGATTTGATGGGTAGCGTATCCACACCATTCGCCCCGATAGTGAATACCGCCACCTCACTCAAACCGGTGCGTCAGTTGCTGGATTACGCGCTAAAAATCGATCATCGCCGTACGCTGCCGAAGTACTCTTTCGGCACCTTCCGCCGCTGGTATCGCAGCGTTGCCGCACAGCAAGCGCAATATCAGGATCAGGTTGCCTTTTTCCACGGCTGTTTTGTGAATTACAACCATCCGCAGCTCGGCAAAGACCTGATCAAAGTGTTGAATGCGATGGGAACCGGGGTGCAACTGCTGAGCAAAGAAAAATGCTGCGGCGTACCGCTGATTGCCAACGGCTTTACCGATAAAGCGCGTAAGCAGGCGGTGAGCAACGTGGCCTCGCTCAGAGAAGCAATTGACGGTAAAGGCATTCCGGTGATCGCCACCTCATCAACCTGCACCTTTGCGCTGCGTGATGAATATCCGGAAGTGCTGGACGTCGACAACTCAGGTCTACGCGAACACATTGAACTGGCAACCCGCTGGCTGTGGCGCAAGCTGGATGAAGGCAAAACGCTGCCGTTGAAAACGCTGCCGCTGAAAGTGGTCTACCACACGCCATGCCACATGGAGAAAATGGGCTGGACGCTCTACACGCTGGAACTGCTACGACAAATTCCAGGGCTGGAGCTAACGGTGCTGGACTCGCAATGCTGCGGGATTGCCGGGACATACGGCTTTAAAAAGGAAAACTACCCGACATCGCAGTCCATTGGCGCACCGCTGTTCCGCCAGATTGAAGACAGCGGCGCTGATATCGTCGTCACCGACTGTGAAACCTGTAAATGGCAGATTGAGATGTCTACCAGTAAGCGCTGCGAACACCCCATCACCCTGCTTGCCAAAGCGTTAGGTTAATTCTGTTGCCCGGTGGCGTTGGCTACCGGGCATTTTTGCGAATGCCGTTGTACATAACTGAATACGTTGCAACCGGACGTATTTATCTCTGACTCCTCCACGCAAAGAATCAATTCCACGAATGCAACCCGCGTCATCCGTGGGTACCGTCACGCCATCTTCTTCCTCTGGTGACGGACTACCATGGCTAAATCAGCAACATCAACACCGCATGATGCGGTTTTTAAAAAGATAATTTCTTATCCTGAGATGGCTCGCGATTTTCTTGAAATTCACCTTCCCGTCGCATTACGCGAGATATGTGACCTGCAAACGCTGAAGCTGGAGCCTACCAGTTTTATCGAAAAGGATCTCCGTGCTTACTATTCCGACGTATTGTGGTCGTTAAAAACCCGCGAAGGTGAAGGCTACATCTACTGCGTTATCGAACATCAGAGTACAGCGGTACAACACATGGCATTTCGTCTGATGCGTTATGCCACTGCCGCCATGCAATATCACCTGGATGCCGGATACAGAACGCTACCTCTGGTTATCCCCATGCTTTTTTATCACGGGCAACAGAGCCCGTATCCGTGGTCGCTCAACTGGCTGGACGAATTTGATTACCCACAACTGGCGCGCAAGCTTTACTCAGAAGCATTTCCGCTAGTGGACATCACTGTGGTATCTGACGACGAGATTATGCAGCATCGGCGTATCGCTCTACTTGAACTGATGCAAAAACATATCCGCGATCGCGATTTGATGGGACTGGTGGACAGGCTGGTCGCGCTTTTAGTTACTCGTACCGTTAATGACAGCCAGTTGCAAACGCTGTTTAATTATCTGCTACAGCGCGGTGAGGCTTCTCATGTCAGCGAATTTATCCGTGAAATTGCCGGGCGCTCACCCCATAACAAGGAGAAATTGATGACGATCGCAGAGAAACTACGCCAGGAAGGCCATCACAATGGATTGCAGGAAGGCTGGCTAAAAGGAACACGAGAAGAAGCATTACGTATTGCCCGCATGATGCTGGAGCGAGGCATCGATCATGAGACAGTCCTGACCATTACCGGATTTTCTGCTGACGACGTGACAGAGCATCACCATTAGGAGCTATTTCAGGCCCGATGGCGCTACACCACCGGGCCCGATATTAATAACTACTTTTCAACGTTTGCTTACTCTGGTCTGGCTTAAACATTGCCAGCCTGCTATCCAGCGCTTCGGTATAAAGCATGGTATCCACGCCTACCGCGACAAAATTTGCTCCCCATTGCAGACATTTCTGCGCCATTGCTGGGTCAACAGCGAGGAAACCGGCTGCTTTTCCGGCTGCGCGAATACGGCGAATGCTTTGCTCAATGATCCGCTGCACCTCCGGGTGTCCGGCATTATCCGGATAGCCCAACGACGCAGAAAGATCCGCCGGGCCAATAAAGACACCGTCAATACCGTCAACGTCCAGAATGGCATCCAGATTATCCAGTGCCGCTTTGCTTTCGACCTGTACCAGCAGGCAGAGTGATTCATTAGCCTGGGCCATATAATTGTCGATACGCCCCCAGCGCGCCGCCCGTGCCACGCTGGCGCCGACACCACGCTCGCCGAGCGGTGGATAACGAGTCGCGGAAACCACCTGAAGCGCCTGCTCTGCGCTGTCGACCATCGGGACAAGCAGCGTCTGCGCGCCAATATCCAGCACCTGCTTGATCAACGCTTTACTGCCCTCCACCGGGCGAACCACAGGCTGGCTGGCATAAGGCGCAATCGCCTGCAACTGATGGTAAAGATCCTGCACCGTGTTCGGCGCGTGTTCTCCATCAATCAGCAGCCAGTCATAGCCCGACGTCGCGGCAATCTCCGCCATGTAAGAGGTGGTCGAACTAAGCCACAGGCCGACCTGGACTTCCCCTTTGCGTAATCCTTCTTTGAAGGGATTTGATAACAATGCGTTCATAACGATCCTTACAACGTAGATAAGATTAATGATGCGCAGCGCCTGCTTGTGAAACTGAACGGTTCACACTCAGCGTAAAGATGATTAGCGAGCCAATAATCGCGACGCCCGCGAGGACCAGCAGGCCCGCCGCATCGCTGGCAAACACCGTTTCGGCTTTGACGCGCAGAATGGGAGCAATAAAGCCGCCGACGGCACCAAACAGGTTGACGAAGCCGATCCCCGCCGCCAGAGCTGTCCCGGAAAGAAGTTGCGTTGGCATCGTCCAGAACACCGGCTGTACCGCAATGAAACCGACCGCCGCGACGCAGAGCGCCACAATCGCCAGTACCGGTGAAACCAGCCCGGAAAGGCCAATGCCGATTCCTGCCGCCAGCAGCGTCAGCGCGGCAACATTACGCCGGTCGCCGGTGCGATCGGAGTAGCGAGGAATAAGCCAGGTACCAAACAGCGCCGCCACCCACGGTATTGCCGCCACGACCGAAGCCGTAAAGCCCACTTTTGTCCCTAACAACGCAGCAACCTGAGTTGGCAGGAAGAAGATCAGGCCATACACCGCCACCTGGATCGTCAGATAGATAATCGCCAGTTGCCAGACACGGCCATTACGCAGCGCATCCGACAGGCGTGAAGTGACCTTTTTCTCCTCTTCACTCGCCAGTTGGCTAATAAGTAACGCCTTTTCCTCCGCGCTCAGGAAACGCGCCTGCTGCGGGGTATCATCCAGCCAGAAGAAGGTGAAAATGCCCGCACCTACCGCCAGTAAACCTTCGATAACGAACATCCAGAACCACCCTGGATGCCCCATAAAGCCGTGCATCTCCAACAGCGCACCGGAAAGCGGCGATCCCAGGGTTAACGCCAGCGGCGCCCCCATGTAGAACAGCCCCATGATGCTGGCGCGGTTACGCTGGGGGAACCACTGGGACGTCAGGTAGATCATACCGGGGAAGAAGCCCGCCTCTGCCGCCCCCAGCAGAGTACGGATAATCAGAAATTTCGATTCAGTATCCGCCCATGCCATCGCCGCAGAGAGGAATCCCCACAGCAACGTGGTGGTACCAATCCAGGTTCTGGCACCAAATTTACGCATCAACAGGTTGGCAGGAACCCCCAGAAAGGCGTAAACCACAAAGAAAATCCCCGCGCCCAACGCATAAGCTTCGTTGCTCAGACCGGTATCAATCTGATAGGTCTCTTTGGCAAAACCGATGTTCGAGCGGTCAAGAAACGCCAGCACATACAGCGCCAGCATAAAGGGAATCAAACGGGCGCGGTTTTTCTTCACCACACCATCAAGTAACGTGGTACTCATAGCAAGATCCTCAAAGAAATGAGGGCGTTGCCGTGGCATTGGCAACGCACTGGTCATTAGTGGCTATAAGGGCGCTTCAGATTGCAGTCGCGGTTAAGCTCGACGCCAAATCCTGGTTTGTCGAGCACCGACTTATGAATGCGGCCATTGACGGGTACCGGTTCGTCCAGAAGGATCGGATCAAACTGTGGACGCATCGTTGAACAATCCGGGCTGGTCATCAAAAACTCGCTGAACGGGGTATTGGTGAACGTGATCACCGCGTGGTGCGAGTAAACCGAGGAACCATGCGGCACCACCAGCTGTCCGCGCGATTTAGCAATAGCGGCAATTTCCACCAGCGTGGTTAACCCACCGCACCAGCCCACATCAGGCTGCATGATATCGATGCCGGTTTCTGAGAGTGTGCGGAAGGACTGCAGCGTCCCGTGGTGTTCACCGCTGGTGACCATCATCCCCGCCGGGGCGTTACGTTTCAGCTCGCGATAACCTTCATACTGCTGCGGCGGCAGACACTCTTCGATCCACTTCAGATTGGACGGTGCGCAGGCATGGGCCAGTTTGGTGGCATAGTTCACGTCCTGACTCATCCAGCAATCGAGCATCAACCAGAAATCCGGACCGCATTTCTCACGCATGTCGGCTACCATTGCCGCATCTTTGCGGATCCCCGCATCCCCGTCGTGCGGCCCCCAGTGGGTCGGCATTTTGCCGCCAATAAAGCCCATTTCTTTCGCCAGATCAGGGCGCGCTCCGGTCGCGTAGAATTGAATTTCGTCGCGTACCGCGCCACCCAATAGTTTGTAGACCGGTAAACCCACCGCCTTGCCAAACAGATCCCACAGCGCCAGATCCACGCACGAGATGGTGTTCATCACCAGACCGCCGGAGCCGGAGTAGTACATCGTTGCGCCCAGCATCTGGTCGTGAATGAGTTTGATATCACTGACGCATTTCCCTTCAATAAAACGATTGAGATGCTTTTCCACAATAAAGCACCCCATCTCCCCTGCCGTGGAAACAGCAAAACCGGTCTGTCCGTTTTCAGCTTCCACTTCAACAATCAGTGTTCCTAATACGTTGATGCCAAAGGACTGGCGCGATTGCTCATATTCACGATATTTGCTCATTGGCGTGGCGATATGATCGTCAATCCAGTGGTTAGCCCCCTGATCGTGATAATCGCCGCCGCCAGCGCCTTTATCCGCCGTAGCACCACCGGTAAACCAGGCACGAACGTGTTTAATTTTAGGTAGGGTCATGGTGTTCTCCTTTTTATGAAGCGAGTGAGTCGAAGGGACTTTTCCATCCCAACAGGCGTGAAATATCCCTGGCGCAGGCAATCGCTTTACCGGCCAGATAATCACGGTTCTCTTCGTTAATTTGCAGACGAGTGCCGACCACTGAAATCGCGGCGGTCAGTTCATTGTTAGCGTTAAAAACAGGCGCTGCGACGCAACGAACATCGGGATAATCTTCGCCATTATCAAAGCTCCATCCACGCTGTCGAATACGCTCCAGCTCGTCATTCAACTGCTGTGGCCTGGTGATAGTGGTCGGCGTTGCCTGTTCCCATATCAGCTGTTCAATAATGGCTTTTCGTGCGGCTGCCGGTTGCCAGGCCAGCAGGCATTTGCCGATACCCGAGCGATAGAGCGAAAGACTTTTCCCTTCGTGGGAGCGCACGCTGATAGTGGATGACGATTCCACTTTCAGAATGTAATACGCGCTTTCGTGGTCGATGATCCCGAGATGGCAAAGTAACCCTGTCTCATCCATCAGTTGTGTCAGCCGGGGACGCGCCAGTTCACGTAAATCCATCTTGCTCAGCGCATGCCCGGACAACTCAACCAGCTTGGTCCACAGGCAGTAATTTTCCTGATGATCAATGCTAATAAAGCGCTGACGCTTCAGTTCGTTAAGTAACAGGTACGCGGTGCTTTTTGGAATACCCAGCGTCTCTATGATGGTGGCGGCGCTACATGGGCCGATACGCGCAATGAGATTGAGTATTTCGATCGCCCTGGTGAGCGCGGGAACTTTGCTTGATTCCAACATACTGGACTCCAGTCTGAGATACTGGAATCAGTGTGGTAGGTTAAGGGGGTTAAAATTGTGAAGCGCATCAAATCCTCTCGTTCTTCCAGCTGGCTGGAGAAAAAACGAGCACAATTGTGAACTAACGCACGGATTTTTTTACAGAGAGTACAACAGGTTGGACTGATAACGGGAAGGCCAGAATGCCTTCCCATAACAAGCGCGTGAGAGAGTGCAAGTCAGGAAGGCAGCGTCAGGGATTCAACCACTTCTATCCAACCGTGTTCGCTGGCAATATCCTGCCCGTTGAGCCAACGGCGCAGCATATTGAGCGCCATCATTGCGCACACTTCCTGACGCACCGACAAACTATAACGATTAGCGTTCAGCCGTACGCGTAAGGCATGCGTTCCATCAGGCGTTGCCAGCGCAAAGTTAATATGTTCGTTTTCGAAAGCCGATACCGCCAGCGCCAGCCCGGCATAATGGTTGCCGCGTCGTTCGGTTATCCAGTGTGCCGTTTGCGCCAGCGTTTCTTCCTGGGGCGGAACCACTTCGCTCGCCAACAGCGGAGCATTCGCGCGCGAAAGCTGCAGCGCCACCAGACCACCGGTGAATTGTTCGCTTAGCGTCAGGCTGTATTGCCGTTCCTGCAACGTGCGGGCGATTTGCGCGGGTAAACCTTCCGTACCTTCGAAAATCATATTCTGCCCGGCAACCCGCTTAACTTCTGGCCACAGCGCCAGCATCGCTTCCCGTTGGGAATCCGGCCCGGTCAGCTTTAGTTCGATAATCGGCATTGACGAGCGGTAGCCCATTGTCACTCCCGGAGGCAATTGCAGCGGATCCAGGCTCTGCGCCAGCTCGCTTTCAGAACGACCAAAGGTGGTTAATCGCAGGCATAGCGGGGGTTGAGACAGCGAAAAACGCTCACGCAAACGCGGCAGGATCTCATGCTCAACCATGACTTTAAATTCTGATGGCACTCCTGGGGTAAAGAACATCAGGCAGCGGTTAAGCTTCAGGGCAAACCCACACGCGGTTCCTACGGGATTATTGATGAATTCCGCGCTGGCAGGTAGCTCAGCCTGTTTGCGGTTACTCGGTGCCATCACGCGTCCACGATCGCGGAAATAACGCGTCATCTCGTCGAGCCATGCTTCATGCAGCACCAGCCCTTCACCTTTTGCCGTTGCCGCCGCCAGCGCGCTCAAATCATCGCTGGTTGGTCCCAGACCGCCGTTAACGATCAGTACATCGGCATGTTCGCTACGCTCACGCAAAACGGCGACCAAATCATCAAGATTGTCACCTACCGTGTTGCGACGGGTTAGTGGTAACCCCTGATTAAAGAAAAAATCGGCCAGCCAGGCGGCATTCGTGTCGACGATTTGTCCGTGCAACACTTCATCCCCGGTGGATAGCATCTCCACGTTTAACATCGTGTTCTCCTGCTTTTATGATGAAAACACTATAACGCATGGAGGGGGGAAGGCGCGACTGAACGCCGCGCCGGAAAAATCAGAAACTCGCGTTAACCCCAACGTACGGGCCGTCAGCAATCGCGTTATCGCGGTTACCGTCTTTGCCTGCCAGGTTCAGGTAGCGATAACCGGCTTCAATGCTCAGCGGACGCATAATGGTCAGACGCGCACCTGCATTCGCTTCTTCATAGCTGTCGATACCACTGGAAAGAGAATCGGGAGAGTAATAATACTCGCCAAACAGGCGGAGGCTGTCGCCAATCGGCCACTGCAAACCGCCACCGACCGCCGCCGCGTAACCCTCGTCACCATCATTCGGGTTAGTATAAATGCCTTTCCCACCAACCGTTGCCAGCAGCGGACCGAGAGGAATATTCAGACCCAGTCCCAGCCCGGCCGCATCGCCGTCGTCATCGTTATGCATCCAGTTACCGCTGACGGCTAAACCGGTGGTCTCAGTACCCATACCGAACCCCAGGTTGGTGTAGTCTTCGCCAGCCTGGCCGCTGATGCTAATCGCGCTCGCCGACGCGGAAACAAACAGCATTCCGGCAAAACCCAACATTAAACTTTTTTTCATTTTCTATCCTTTCCAGCAAGAATCAAAACATAGCCCCAAAACCGGTGAATTGTACTGTTAGATCACGAGGAATCAATGCACTAAAAAAGCGATGCAATAACATATTGTAAGCAAATACTACTCACAAGATTTAGATAAGGTTAAATTCTTGTAGCAATTACGCTACTGAGGGCAGCAGAACGCCATTTTCAACAAACATCCTGTTTTCCCTGGCAAAGCGGCGTTATTCGTCGATGAAGCGTTTTTTCTACCGTCAGCAAAAGGTAAGATGCGTGCACGATGGAATTTTCTATACCTCCCCCTACAAGGATTCGACTTATGCGCCAAAGAACAATTGTTTGCCCATTAATTCAAAACGATGGCTGTTATTTACTGTGCAAAATGGCTGACGACCGCGGTGTGTTCCCCGGTCAGTGGGCGCTTTCTGGCGGCGGCGTTGAACCGGGTGAACGTATTGAAGAAGCTTTGCGCCGTGAAGTAAGAGAAGAGCTGGGCGAACAACTGGTGTTATCAGATATTACGCCATGGACCTTCAGTGACGATGTTCGCACCAAAACGTACGCCGATGGCAGTCAGGAAGAGATTTATATGATTTATCTCATCTTCGATTGTGTGGCGGCTAATCGTGAAGTGAAGATTAACGAAGAATTCCAGGCATTCGCCTGGGTTAAAGCGGAAGATCTCGGCTCCTACGATTTAAATATCGCCACGCGTAAAACGTTAACCTTGAAAGGGTTACTGTAAATCATCATTTTAATAACGGCATATAATTAGCATTCTTAATAGCGACATTGCGCTCATCCGTCTGCAGATAACAGCAATGTCGCCCAAACTACTCAAGAAACTACATGATCTTTTTTCATTAAGATAAATAAAAAATACGCTATTCCTCTCTCTTTCCCAAACCTTAAACTCTTAAGGATAAATTAACCTTCCGTCATTACCCTTTGAAGCCTGATGAAATAATTAACGACGCCCCTGTTTATCACTAAAAATAAAATGTCGGTGGCGTTAAATGGCTTGAAGGAATAATGATGTCTGACTTTTTGCCTTTCTCTCGCCCGGCAATGGGGGCTGAAGAACTTGCTGCTGTGAAGACGGTTCTGGACTCTGGATGGATAACCACCGGCCCGAAAAATCAACAGCTGGAAGAAGCCTTCTGCCAGCTCACGGGAAATCAACACGCCGTCGCCGTCTGCTCCGCTACGGCAGGAATGCACATCACGCTGATGGCGCTGGACATCGGTGCAGGCGATGAGATCATTACACCGTCAATGACGTGGGTTTCTACCCTCAACATGATTGTCCTGTTGGGTGCGACGCCAGTCATGATCGACGTCGACCGCGATACGCTCATGGTCACACCGGAGCAAATTGAGGCCGCCATCACCCCGCGAACCAAAGCCATTATTCCGGTACATTACGCAGGCGCCCCCGCCGACCTGGACGCGATTTATGCCATTGGCGAACGCTATGGCATTCCGATTATAGAAGATGCGGCCCACGCCGTAGGGACGTTGTATAAAGGTCGTCATGTCGGCGCGCGCGGCACGGCAATATTCTCGTTTCACGCCATCAAAAATATTACCTGCGCCGAAGGCGGGTTGATCGTTACCGACGACAGCCAGCTTGCCCAACGGCTTCGCAGCCTGAAGTTTCACGGTCTGGGCGTTGATGCCTTTGATCGACAAACCTATGGCCGGGCGCCGCAGGCCGAAGTGCTTGCGCCAGGGTACAAGTACAACCTCACGGATATCAATGCCGCCATTGCGTTGGTACAGCTAAATAAACTGGAACACCTGAACTCACGCCGGGCGCAAATTGCCCGCGAGTATCAACAGGCGCTGGCCGATACGCCATTTCAACCACTGAGTCTGCCCCAGTGGGCGCACGTTCACGCCTGGCACCTGTTCATCATCCGCGTTGACGAAGCCCGCTGCGGTCTGAGCAGAGATGCCTTAATGGAGGCGTTAAAGGCCAAAAATATCGGCACCGGTCTGCATTTTCGTGCGGCCCATACGCAAAAATATTACCGCGAACGCTTCACTACCCTTTCGCTCCCCAATACAGAATGGAATAGCGCGCGCATTTGCTCACTGCCGTTATTCCCCGATATGACCGCCGATGACACCCAGCGGGTAATTACGGCACTTCACGAGATTGCAGGACAATAACCATGTTTGAAGCAGCACCGATCAAAAAAGTCTCGGTGGTCATTCCCGTTTTTAATGAACAGGAAAGCTTGCCAGAGTTAATCAGACGTACCAGCGCTGCCTGCGAAAAATTGGGCAAAGACTATGAAATTTTGCTAATTGATGACGGCAGCAACGACCATTCCGCACAGCTGATGATGGATGCTTCCCAGGCACCGAACAGCCACATTGTTTCTATTTTATTGAATCGCAATTACGGGCAACACTCGGCGATTATGGCCGGTTTCAGTCATGTCACCGGCGACGTGATCATCACACTGGATGCCGATTTGCAAAACCCGCCGGAGGAGATCCCACGGCTGGTCGCCACCGCAGATGAAGGCTTCGATGTGGTCGGCACGGTACGTCAGAACCGTCAGGACAGCGTATTTCGTAAGACCGCATCGCGAATGATTAACCATCTGATTCAGCGCACCACCGGTAAAGCGATGGGCGACTACGGTTGCATGTTACGCGCTTATCGCCGCCACATCGTCGATGCCATGCTGCATTGCCAGGAGCGCAGTACCTTTATCCCGATTCTGGCCAACATTTTTGCCCGACGCGCTACGGAAATCCCGGTACACCATGCAGAGCGAGAATTTGGTGACTCCAAATACAGCTTTATGCGTCTGATCAACCTGATGTATGACCTGGTGACCTGTCTGACCACAACGCCACTTCGTATGTTGAGCCTGTTGGGTAGCGTAATCGCCGCCACTGGCTTTACCTTGTCTATCCTGCTTGTGGTTCTGCGTCTGACGCTCGGTCCACAGTGGGCCGCGGAAGGGGTATTCATGCTGTTTGCCGTCCTGTTTACCTTTATCGGCGCACAGTTTATTGGCATGGGTTTACTCGGCGAATATATCGGTCGCATCTATAACGATGTCCGCGCCCGCCCCCGCTATTTTGTTCAACACGTTATCCGCCCACAAACCACGCAGCCAACCGAGGAAAACCGCGCATGAAAGCCATCGTATTTGCCTATCACGATATGGGATGTCAGGGTGTCCAGGCTTTGTTGGATGCAGGTTATGAAATCGCTGCCATTTTCACGCACACCGATAATCCGGGCGAAAAAGCATTTTTTGGATCGGTTTCCCGCCTTGCCGCCAGCGCCGGAATTCCGGTTTACGCCCCGGACGAGGTCAATCATCCCTTGTGGATTGAACGCATTAGCCAACTGGCGCCGGATGTTATCTTCTCGTTCTACTATCGTCATTTACTGAGCGATGAGATCCTCAGTCTTGCGCCTGCGGGGGCTTTTAATCTGCATGGTTCGTTGCTGCCGAAATACCGTGGTCGCGCGCCGCTGAACTGGGTATTGGTCAATGGCGAAACCGAAACCGGCGTCACGCTTCACCGCATGGTCAAACGCGCGGATGCTGGCGCCATTATTGCCCAGCAGCGCGTCGCTATTTCGCCGGATGACGTGGCGTTAACGCTGCACCATAAATTGTGCCAGGCTGCGCGTCACCTGCTGGAACAGGCACTGCCCGCGATTAAAACCGGGGATTATGCAGAACGCCCCCAACAGGAAGCAGATGCTCCCTGTTTTGGTCGCCGTACACCGGAAGATAGCTTCCTCGACTGGAACACACCTGCCGCGGAGTTGCATAACCAGGTCCGCGCCGTTAGCGATCCGTGGCCGGGCGCATATAGCTATGTCGGCACACAAAAGTTCACCGTCTGGTCATCGCGCGTTTGCGTAAATAACTCAGCGGCCCAACCGGGTACCGTCATCTCCGTTTCTCCTTTGCTGATCGCCTGTGGCGATGGCGCCCTGGAAATTATTACCGGACAAGCTGGCGATGGTATTGCAATGCAAGGGTCGCAACTGGCGCAGGTTCTGGGCCTGGTTCCAGGCTCCCGCCTGAACAGTCAATCAGTTACCACCACTAAACGTCGTACACGCGTGCTGATCCTCGGCGTTAATGGCTTCATTGGTAACCATCTGACCGAACGTCTGCTGCAAGAAGATCATTACGAAGTGTATGGGCTCGATATTGGCAGTGACGCCATTGGACGTTTTCTGCTGCATCCACGATTCCACTTCGTCGAAGGCGACATCAGCATTCACTCCGAATGGATTGAATACCATGTTAAAAAATGCGACGTCGTGCTGCCGCTGGTGGCGATCGCAACGCCAATCGAATATACCCGCAACCCGCTGCGCGTATTTGAGCTCGATTTTGAAGAGAACCTGAAAATCATTCGCTACTGCGTGAAATACCGTAAGCGCATCATTTTCCCGTCAACGTCCGAAGTCTACGGCATGTGTACCGACAAAGTCTTCGATGAGGACAGCTCGAATCTGATCGTCGGTCCGGTGAATAAACCACGCTGGATCTACTCCGTTTCCAAGCAGTTGTTGGACCGCGTAATCTGGGCGTACGGCGAAAAAGAGGGATTGCGTTTCACCCTGTTCCGGCCATTTAACTGGATGGGACCGCGTCTGGACAGCCTTAACGCCGCGCGTATCGGCAGCTCACGCGCCATTACCCAACTGATCCTCAATCTGGTGGAGGGTTCACCGATTAAGCTGATTGAAGGCGGCAAGCAAAAACGCTGCTTTACCGACATTCGGGATGGTATCGAAGCCCTGTACCGCATCATTGAAAACGAAGGCGGGCGCTGCGACGGTGAGATTATCAACATCGGTAATCCGCAGAACGAAGCGAGTATTCAGGAACTGGCAGAAATGCTGCTTACCTGCTTTGAAAAACATCCATTGCGTAACCACTTCCCGCCGTTTGCCGGTTTCCGTGACGTCGAAAGCAGCAGCTACTATGGTAAAGGTTATCAAGACGTTGAACATCGTAAGCCCAACATCCGCAATGCGAAACGCTGCCTGAACTGGGAGCCCACCATTGAGATGCAGGAAACAGTAGAAGAGACGCTGGACTTCTTCTTACGCAGTGTGAATATCACGGAACACACATCATGACCCAAGTCGGCTTGCGCATAGATGTCGATACTTTCAGGGGGACGCGCGAAGGCGTACCCCGTCTGCTGGAGACATTGAACCGACATAACGTGCGGGCAAGTTTTTTCTTTAGCGTTGGACCGGACAACATGGGACGCCATCTCTGGCGTCTTGTGAAACCACAATTTCTGTGGAAGATGCTGCGCTCAAACGCCGCATCACTTTACGGATGGGATATATTGCTGGCGGGAACCGCCTGGCCGGGAAAAGAGATCGGCCTGGCCAACGCGGCGATCATTGCGCAAACCGCCCTGATTCATGAAACCGGTTTGCATGCCTGGGATCACCATGCCTGGCAGGCGCGAAGCGGAAACTGGAATGACAAACAGCTGATTGATGATATTTCACGAGGCATCACGGCCCTTGAAACTCTTATCGGACAACCCGTCACTTGTTCTGCTGTTGCCGGATGGCGTGCCGACGATCGCGTCGTCCACGCCAAAGAAACGTTCCATCTGCGTTATAACAGCGACTGTCGGGGAACGTCGTTATTCCGTCCGGTGCTGACATCCGGGAAAACAGGTACGCCGCAAATTCCCGTCACGCTACCCACCTGGGATGAAGTGGTTGGTCAGGAAGTCCAGGCGGTGGACTTCAACGCTTACATTCTCTCCCACATCCAGATGAGCAGAGGAACACCGGTGTATACCATTCATGCGGAAGTTGAAGGCATCGCCTTTCAGCAGAATTTTGACGAGCTGCTTACTCGCGCCGCAGACATGGGGATAACATTTTGCCCGCTCGGCGACCTGTTACCGGACGATGTTAGTTCGCTGCCAACAGGGCAGATCGTGCGTGGCAAAATACCCGGCAGAGAGGGATGGGTCGGCCGCCAACAACCGGTGAGTGTGACAAGATGAAACTTACTGTCCGCTACACCCTGGCATTTATCGCTTTTATTGCGCTGTATTTTATTCTCCCCATCAACAGTCGCCTGCTGTGGCAACCTGATGAAACGCGCTATGCCGAAATCAGTCGGGAAATGCTGACCTCTGGCGACGGGATCGTTCCGCACTTTTTAGGGCTGCGGTATTTTGAAAAACCGATTGCCGGATACTGGTTAAACAGCATCGGGCAATGGCTGTTTGGCGCCAATAATTTCGGCGTCAGAGCAGGAGCCATCTTTGCCACTTTGCTGACGGCGCTAATGGTAGCCTGGCTTGCCATGCGGTTGTGGCGGGATAAGCGCACCGCCGTACTCTCTTCGGTTATCTTTTTAACGTTTTTTTCGGTTTACAGCATCGGCACCTATGCGGTACTTGATCCCATCATTGCGCTCTGGCTAATGGCGGGCATGTGCTGCTTTTGGGAGGGGATGCAAGCCACCAGCAGAACGCGCAAAATTACCGCCTTTCTGCTGTTAGGGTTAACCTGCGGCATGGGCGTGATGACCAAGGGTTTCCTGGCACTCGCCGTTCCTGTACTCAGCGTACTGCCGTGGGTTTTCGTACAAAAGCGCTGGAAAGATCTCATTATCTACGGTCTGCTGGCAGTAGTCGGTTGCATCGTGACTGTGCTGCCTTGGGGAATAGCGATTGCCCGGCGTGAGCCGGATTTCTGGCATTACTTCTTCTGGGTCGAACATATTCAACGCTTCGCGCAGGAGGATGCCCAACATAAGGCCCCCGTCTGGTACTATATTCCGGTATTGGTGGCTGGCGCATTACCGTGGCTCGGGCTGCTCCCCGGCGCGCTGCGTACGGGCTGGCGTGAACGGGATGTTCCGCGCAGCGCACTGTACCTGTTAAGCTGGATTATCATGCCAATCCTGTTTTTCAGCATCGCGAAAGGAAAACTGCCGACCTATATTCTTTCCTGCTTCGCACCGCTGGCAATATTGACGGCGCGTTTCGGCCAGCAGGCCGCGCAAAAAGGTGCAACCGCGCTGCGCGTGAATGGCTGGATCAACGTTCTGTTCGGTGTAACCGGCATTGTCGCCACGTTTATTGTTTCTACACTGGGTCCATTAAAGACGCCGGTCTGGTCGCATATCGAAACCTATAAGGTGTTTTGTGCGTGGGGCATTTTTATCATCTGGACGCTCTTTGGCTGGTATACGCTAAATAACCGCGAGAAGAACTGGACGTTCGCAGCGCTGTGTCCATTAGGCCTGGCACTGTTGTTTGGCTTCTCCATTCCTGACCGGGTGATGGAATCTAAACAGCCACAATTTTTTGTCGAGATGACCAAAGAGTCGCTGGAGTCGAGCCGTTATATTCTCACCGACAGCGTTGGCGTCGCCGCGGGGCTGGCCTGGAGCCTGAAGCGTGACGACATCATAATGTACGGACAAACGGGCGAGTTAAAATATGGCCTTAACTACCCGGATGCCCAGGGGCGTTTTGTCGGGCGGGGGAACTTTGCCGAGTGGTTAGCGCAACATCGTCAGCAAGGAAACATTACGCTCGTGCTTTCAGTCGATAAGGATGAAGATATTAATCGACTTGCTATCCCTCCCGCTGACTATATCGATAATCAGGGGCGTCTGGTCCTGATTCAGTATCGGCCGAAATGATCTGGGTAGCCTTAGTTCTCGCCAGCCTGCTCAGCGTCTGCGGTCAGTTATGTCAGAAGCAGGCGTCGCGACCCGTTCCCGTTCGAGCGCGAAAACGCCACATTACGCTATGGATTGGGCTTGCTCTGGCAAGTCTCGGTCTGGCCATGCTGCTATGGCTGGCGGTGCTGCAGAACATTCCGGTCGGCATCGCCTACCCCATGCTGAGTCTTAATTTTGTATGGGTGACTCTGGCTGCCTGGAAAATCTGGCGCGAACCCGTCACCCCGCGCCACTGGCTGGGAGTGGGGTTAATCATCACCGGCATCTTTATTCTTGGGAGCGCGGTGTAATGGGCATCTTTTGGGGATTATGCAGCGTTATTATCACTTCAGCCGCCCAGTTGAGTCTTGGCTTTGCGATGGATAATCTGCCGCCAATGCTGCAGCCGCAGCAATTCATTTCCGCCGTATTCTCTCTTAGCGTCGGCGCATTTGCTTTGTATGCCGGACTGGCAGGGTATTTACTGTCGGTGATTTGCTGGCATAAAGCGCTGCACCAGCTCGCGCTGAGCAAAGCGTATGCCCTGCTCAGCCTGAGCTATGTACTGGTGTGGGTTGCATCAATGATCCTGCCCGGCTGGCAGGGAATATTTTCAGCGAAAGCGCTCGCCGGAGTGCTGTGCATCATGGCAGGGCTACTGACGATTTTTTTACCTTCACACCAGCGCCAACCCTGAGATTATTTATCTTCAGACAGTCGTAACAGGCGTTCCCATTCCTCACACGTGTACTGCCTGGCATCAATTATTTTGATTAACCGTGAGGTATCGCGATTAATGCAATACAGTGCATCTTTCAGCGGTGAAAGGAGGTCTCCGGGCTTAACCCACTCGGAAGAGTGCGCCTCAGCCAGCATCTTTAGCGAACCGCCGCCATCACAAAGTACGATATAGAGCCTGCCTGCTTTTTTGTGACAGCAAGACTTCTTCACATGCCATTCCATAGCGCACCTTTTGTTAAAAAATTTCACAACAGGTTACACATTAGCAGATAAACAAAATGACAATAGCGACTCAATAGCGAAAGTGAGAAATGTAATTACTGTTTGCTTAATTTTAAGAATGAAGCACTTACCCAATCTGACAGCGCACGACGAGAGATTTTAATCCCTCCGGATTTTAGTTCGGGTGGCAATGTCAGCCAGCATACCGGTTGCTGAAAGCGGGCCAGCTTATCTTTCACCCACTCTGCCAGATTGGTGTCACCCGCATTGGTGTCATACTCAACGACCGCCACCGGGCGATGACCAAACTCTTTGTCTTCTATCGGCACAATGAAGGCTTGCAGAACATGCGGATGCGCAGCAATCACGCGTTCCACCTCTTCCGGCTGTATGCCTTCCCCGCCGCTAAAGAACAGATTGTCCATCCGACCGACAATGGTTAACTTGCCGTCCTTCAACACCCCGCGATCGCGGGTGGCAAACCAGCCTTCCGCGTTTACTAAAGGAATCAGCTGCCCGTTACGCCAGTAACCTTGTGCCATGCTGGCGGCACGCAGCCAGACTTCACCACCAACGATTCTGACTTCTCTGCCTGCCAGGGGCGACCCCACATCCGCCAGGCCATCCGCTTCTTTCGCACAGACCGTAGAAGCAAACTCCGTTAAACCGTAACCGCACCAGCAGCGAATCCTTTGCTCGCGCGCCTGTTCCGTCAATTCAACAGGAATTGCCGCGCCACCCAAGAGCACTGCTTTGAGCGTTACCGCCGTTTTGTTGACCAGCAGGCGCCACAGCTGCGTGGGCACCAGCGAAGCATGAGTGCATCCAGCCAGCATTTGCTCCAATGGTTGCTTGTCGCGCACGGTCATTCGTGCCCCGGCAAACAACCAACGCCACAAAATACCCTGGCCGGAAACATGAAACAGCGGCAGCGAGAGCAGCCAGTCATCTTCAGCGTCAAACGGCATTAATGACAGCACGCCCTGCGCGCTTGCCAGATGAGCCTGACAGGTATGCACCGCCGCCTTTGGCAATCCGGTAGAACCTGAGGTTAACGTCATCGTGCTCAAACGCTGGGGTAACCACGCGGCGGCATGCTTGCCTGGTACTGCCTGCATCTGCAACGGATGGAGTCCCGCGAGAACATTAGCTGCCTCAAGATCCAGCGCAAAACGCAGCGTTAAGCCCGGGACCAGCGCGTCAAGCAGCGATTGAGGCAGTTGTGGGTTCACAGGTAAAACCCGCGCCCCACATTGCAGCAATGCCAGCCAGGCCAGCAAAGCACGCGGATGATTCCAGGCGCGAAGCAGGACGCCATCGCCCTCTTCCACGCCCTGAGCGGCAAAACCGCTGGCCAGATGGTCAACGCGCGTGCAGAGCTCGCTCCAGCTTAATACTTCATCGTTGAGGCGTAGAGCAGGCACCTCTGCACGAACCTGTCGCCAGTGATGCCACGGCCAGTCATCGGGTTGTACCAGGCCCGATATGCTTACGCTATCGGGCATTTCCCGCTGGGTCATAGCAGGCGTTCCAGCGCATCAACATCGATACACGGCAATGCGCTACCCGGCCAGGTGCGTACCTGCTGGCACTGCATCAGGCTCAAGGTATCCAGCCCCGGAATGGTCTGCGGCGTCAGCCAGGCGGCAATCCGCGCCAGTTGGGTTAAGCCCAGGCTCGACTCGATCGACGAACTAATAACAGCGGTGAGACCAAGCGCATGCGCCGCTGCCACCTGTTCGCGCACTTTTTCGAGACTGCCCGTCAGCGTAGGTTTGATAACCACTGCCTTGACACCCTCTTCGGCTTCGAAGAGGAAATCCGCTTCACGCAGACTTTCATCCCAGGCAATGGCAATGCCGGTTTCACGCGCAAAAGCACGAGAGTCATCGCGGGTTTTGCATGGTTCTTCGAGAAAAGCGATGCGCCCGCGGTACTCTGGATTAACGTACTTCGCGAACTGCTGGGCTTTCAACGGCGTCCAGGCTCGGTTGGCGTCAAGTCGCAAATGCAGCTCCGGGATAGCCTCAAGCAGCAGGTTGGCGACCATACCGTCACGAACCGCTTCATACAGTCCGACCTTGATCTTCGCTACTTTTTCACCCGGCATGTCCGCCAGTTGCAGTACCAGATCATCAGGATCGCCCGTACACAGCGGCGCAGCACGGTAGTCTGCGTCCTCTGGCAATACGCCAGCCAGTTCGGCCAGCGCGCAGCTTGTGCCAAAGGCGACCGAAGGCAGCTGCGGTAAGGAAGAATCCCCCTGTAGCCAGCCGTTGACCCAGGCCAGCAGCTCGGTTTGCGCCTCTTCCCAGCTCTCCTGACTGAAGCCCGGCAGCGGGGAGATCTCTCCCCACCCTTCGCGCTCGCCGTCACAAAGGCGAACGTACAGCCCGTCACGCGTTTTTAACCGCCTGTCGCGCAGAATCACCCCCGCGTCCATGGGGATCTGCCAGCGGTATACCTGCGCGCTACGCATTACGGATTCCGTTTAAATTTGCTGAAATCCGGCTGACGTTTCTGGTTAAAGGCGTTACGGCCTTCCTGACCTTCTTCCGTCATGTAGAACAGCATAGTGGCGTTACCCGCCAGCTCTTGCAGACCAGCCTGACCATCGCAGTCGGCGTTCAGTGCAGCTTTCAGGCAGCGCAACGCCATCGGGCTGTTTTGCAGCATTTCACGACACCAGCGTACGGTCTCTTTTTCCAGATCGGCCAGCGGAACCACGGTGTTTACCAGGCCCATATCCAGCGCTTGCTTCGCATCGTACTGACGGCACAGGAACCAGATTTCACGCGCTTTTTTCTGACCGACAATACGCGCCATGTAAGAGGCACCCCAGCCGCCATCGAAGGAACCGACTTTCGGACCGGTCTGGCCGAAGATGGCGTTTTCAGCCGCAATGGTCAGGTCACACATCATGTGCAGCACATGGCCGCCGCCGATGGAAAAGCCTGCAACCATCGCCACTACCGGCTTCGGACAGGTACGAATCTGGCGCTGGAAGTCCAGTACGTTCAGGTGATGCACACCGGAATCATCCTGGTATCCGCCGTAGTCACCGCGCACTTTCTGATCGCCACCCGCGCAGAACGCTTTGTCGCCAGCACCGGTCAGAATAATCACGCCAATGTTGTCATCATAGCGAGCATCCGCCAGCGCCTGGATCATCTCTTTCACGGTGACCGGACGGAAGGCATTGCGTACCTGCGGACGATTAATGGTGATTTTTGCGATACCGTCGGTGGATTTCTCGTAGAGAATGTCGGTGTAGCCTTCAGAGCAATCGTGCCATTCTACCGGTGCGTAAAGCATTGTTTCATCAGGATAGATCATAAAATGTCCTATAGTCAGCGATGCAGAATCTGAGCCAGACAGTCCACCACGCCAGCGGGATTGTCCCGATGCGCGTTGTGTCCGGCATTACGAATCACATGGCTTGGTACGGATATTTCCGCCGCCAGAGCGCGGAATTTATCGTCACGTTCACCACATAAATAATAAAACGGAAATGTGCGCGTAGTGAGTTGCGCACGTAAATCAGGTTGTACGGCTAGCGAGGTGGCCTCCAGCATCGCTGCCAGCGTATGCCCGTTATTCTGGCTACGCAGTGCGACCAGCGCTTCTCTTTGCGCCGCATTCAGCGAGGAAAAAACCGGCTGTTGATACCAGTCAATAAACACCTCGCACAACGGCTCAGCGCGAAAACGCGCAGCCCAGCGACCATCAGAGAGGCGACGCTGAACGCGCGCCTCCTCACTTTGCAAGCCTGGATGTCCACCTTCAACCACCAGACCGCACAGTCCTGGCATCTCCTGACAAGCCGCCATCATCGCGACTCTGCCGCCAAGAGAGTAACCTACCAACCAGTATTTAAGTATGTTGTAACTAAGCAGTGTGTTACGCAGCAAAGCGCTTACGTCGTCGAATCCGCTCACGCTGATGTCAGCGGAGCCACCGTGTCCCGGCAGGTCGATATACAGCCGCGAATAATTCTTAAACGCTTCGCCAACCCTCTGCCACTCCCGACAATCACCGGAAAAACCGTGCAGGAAAACCAGCCAGGGAAATCCCGTCTGGCCCACTTTCGCCTGCGCGTGCAGGATCATAGATGGCTTACCTGCGCCAGCAGTTGCTGCAGGGTTTGCGCCCCATCAGTTTCGTTTACCACCAGCTCAATCACCGTTGCCGCTGGAGTACGCCAGGCGTTAGTCAGCGCGCTCTCCAGTTGCTCCCAGTTTTCCGGGCGCTGGTATTTAAGGTTAAACATGGCGGCAGCATGCTCAAAATGCACGTTCTGCGGCATCAGGTAGAACCGTTCGCGTTCGCTTGCTGGCGTCGGCAACAGGGAAAAAATTTGCCCGCCGTTATTATTGACCACTATCAGGACAAACGGCGCGGAAACCTGGCGCAATAACGCCAGCGCATTGAGGTCATACAGCGCAGATAAATCGCCGACGATAGCCAGCGTCGATTTCGCGCTGGCACGCTGTACGCCTGCTGCCGTTGACAGCAGGCCGTCAATGCCGCTCGCGCCACGGTTGCTATAGACCGGGTAACCCGCCGGAAGCTGCGATAGCGCATCAATCAGGCGCACCACCAGACTGTTGCCCACGAACAGTTGTCCCTGCTCCGGCAAGTATTCGCGGATACGGTGGGCTAATTGCG
The DNA here is from genome assembly GCF_018919545.1 of Citrobacter sp. S46_ASV_140. NCBI lineage: Bacteria > Pseudomonadati > Pseudomonadota > Gammaproteobacteria > Enterobacterales > Enterobacteriaceae > Citrobacter > Citrobacter sp. S46_ASV_140. The sequence goes on along the minus strand of NZ_JAHLRC010000046.1, from coordinate 5,958 downwards.
CTTCACCAAACGCGTCGCGACGGGCTTCTACCGCCTGCCAGGCCAGTTGCGCCAGGCGTGGGATCTCCACGCACCAGGGCTGACGTTTCTCCGCCGGATGCAACTCCAGCCAGTCGCCAACCGTCGCTACCAGTCTGCGCCCACGATGGTGAGCCGGATCGAGGCGGCCTTCGATATTATCGACAATCCAGTATTCCTGCGGATCACAGCTGGCCTGCCATTGCAGGAGCCGTTTTCCGGTCAGGCTACTGCCAAGCTGCACCACAATCTGCGCCTGCTGTAATTCAGTGACCGCTTTCGCATTCCCCAGCCACAGGTCGGCGCACGGCAAAGGTTGTCCGGTTTGTGACAGAACATCGCCAATCAGCGGCCAGCCTAGCATCTGCGCCCACTGCGCAACCTTTTTGCCCTCTTCCGCGCTCATGCGGCCTGCAACAACAATGCCGCGTTTTTGTCGCCAGAAAAACCAGTCACGCTGTTTGTCGCTTTCCAGCCGACGCGACTCACGCAGCCAGGGTTTATCATCCTGCCACCAGTCGCCAAGGCGCTGCTGCCAGTCAATCCCCGTTTCGTCCATGTCGCCATACAGCGGTTCTGCAAATGGGCAATTGATATGAACCGCCCCGCTATGCAGCGCAGCTAAGGCGTTATCAATGGTGGATACCAGCCAACTAGCCGGAATGTTCTGAGTCGGGCGCGGTAAAGAGAGCGTTTGCGATGGATGCGAGGCAAACATTCCGGCCTGACGAATCGCCTGGTTAGCGCCGCAGTCGATAAGCTCAGGAGGTCTGTCAGCCGTGAGTAGAATCAGCTTTTCACCGGTCAGGCCCGCTTCAATCAACGCGGGATACAAATTTGCCACCGCCGTACCGGACGTCACAATCACAGCGACAGGCTGCCGGCTGACTTTTGCCAGACCTAAGGCCAGATGCCCAAGGCCACGCTCATCAAAATGAGTATGGTGAATAAAAGCGGGGTTTTCCGCAGCCGCCAGAGTCAACGGTGTAGAACGAGAGCCAGGGGCAATGCAGACATGCCTGACGCCGTGGCGAGTGAGTGCTTCCAGAATGACCGCCGCCCAGCGTCGGTTAAATGCGCTTACTGACATGAGATTGTCCGGTATCAATATTGCGACACAGTATAAAGAATCGAATAAATGGATTTTTGATATGAGTCGGTAATATACAACTCATTACCCTTCCATCTGTAATAAAGTGCGCAGTCCTGCCGCTTTATTGTCTATTTCTTGCCATTCCTGTTCAGGATCTGAACCACGCACGATCCCTGCCCCGGCATACAGGCGTACCACGTTTTCACTAATTTTCGCCGATCGTAATGACACGCAAAACTCGCTTTGGCGCAGAGAAAGGTAACCCGCAGAACCGGCATACCACTCGCGTTCAAACGGTTCATTATGTTGGATAAATTCACGCGCCAGCTCACGCGGAATACCTGCGACTGCCGCCGTGGGCTGGAGCTGCATCAGACAAAGCGTATCATCAGCCTGATTCAGTTCCGTCCAGATACAGCGGCGCAGGTGCTGCACTTTGCGCAGTCTAAGCACCTGCGGCGGCAGCACATCAAGAGTTTGCGTACAGCCTTGCAGACGCTGGCAAATATCTTCGACCACCAGCATATTCTCGCGCTGGTTTTTATCATCTTTCATTAGCCATTCCCCCAACTGCCAGGCCCGATGATCCTCAGGGTGGTTGGCAACGGTTCCCGCCAGCGCCTCGGTGCGCAGCGCCGTGTCACGCCGCCGATACAAACGTTCAGGGGAAGAACCAAGAAACGCACACTTTGCGGAGAACGCCATAAAGAAATGGTAGCAGTTCAGGTTTAGACGACGACTGGAAGCCATCACGGCCGCGGCGTTAACCGACTGGGAAAACTGTAAATCGGTCGCCCGCGCCAGCACGACCTTATCGAGCTGTCCCCCATTGATCGTTTGCGTGGCGAGCTTTATCAGGTCTATCCAGCCAGTTTTATCCGGCCAGTTCTGTTCTCCCGTCAAACGCAGACGCAATGCGGGCAGCGGCTTTACGTTAGCGAGCGATGAGATAAACACCACCGCCTGCGCGGCGTCTTCACGCAGCGACACGTCGCTATAGAGATGTAAGCGTAAGCTCGCCACCCCGGCGCAACGTCGCCACTCCAGCCGTGGCAATAACAAATGGCCGCGCTGAGGCTCAAAGGCATTCAGGCCCCAGATACGCAGGTCAGGATTATCATCATGCTGGTGTAAAAAATGCTGGGCTAATTCGAGCGAGGAAAATGTGGCAACAGCGCCCAGTACGGCGGCTTCTTCATCGCCATTACGCTGTTGCCAGTAAAACTGGGGCCAGACAGGTTGACTGGCCAGCCATCCTAAAGCGTCAAACGCATCATTCAGTGGGAAAGGGATATCGTAAATACGAATTCCAGGTGCTGCTGGTATCTCTTGCGACAAATGACGCATCAGACTTTCCAGCGCAGTAGTGATTGAATGCACGCGGACCTCTCCCTGTTAAAAACCTCACATTATACGGGGTACTGAGCAGAAAAAGCAGTACCCCCAGTTAGGGAGTACGTACAAATGCGCTGACGGAATGGAATTTATCGCCGTGCTAACAATAATCCCATCACTAAACCGACCGTGGCACCAACGCCGATTCCGCGCCAGGGTTTTTCATGCACATAATCATCCGCCCGGCAAACGGCTTTCTTCGCGCGGTAATAGTAGCTGTCAGAGGCATGGCTGACGCGATTTCTCACCTCTTCTAACGCCCGCTCTGCCCGCGCTTTTAACTCAAGGTATTTTTGATCGGCTGGATCGCCGGAAGAACGCAGCACCTCCTCCAGCGTTTCACTCAATAATTCCAGATCGTCATCGATACGTGATTCATAAGAATGAAAAGACATTTTATTCTCCCTTTCTATTGACGTACCCGCTAACTATAGACAATCAGGCGTGTTTGCGCCTGTTTACGCCTGATGTGCTTCCCGCGCCATTCCGACGTGTGGAATACCGTCTTCGTCATAGATATCCGTGACCGGCACAAAGCCAAAGCGCGCATAGAATGATTGCAAATGTGCCTGCGCCCCCAGATACAGCGCCTTGTGCGGCCAATGCTGCGTACAGGAGGCCAACGTCTGAGTCATTAGCTGTTGCCCCAATTTTTCACCCCGCAGCGCTTCGCTTACAATCACCCGCCCAATGACGACCGGCTCAAGCTCATCATCGCTTTTCAGAATCCTCGCATACGCCACCAGTTCATCGTTATGCCAACCCAGAATGTGCCGGTTTTCACCACTCAGGTCATCACCATCCACATCCTGATACGGACACCGTTGCTCAACAACAAATACCGCACAGCGAAGCTCAAGAATGGCGTACAGCTGCTGTGTATTGAGCTTTGCATGGTGGAGATCTTGCCAGTGAATCATAGTCTGCCCCTTTGTTGTGATAACCTGAACACCCTGCCTTATTGATGGCGAAAAGTGTAACGCGAAGATGGAATTACTATTTTTAGGCACGTCTGCGGGAGTCCCCACGCGCTCACGCAATGTAACGGCAATTTTACTGAATCTGCAACACCCGACTCAGGCGGGGCTGTGGCTTTTCGATTGTGGTGAAGGAACGCAGCATCAGATGCTGACCACGCCATTTAACCCTGGAAAACTCGAGCGTATTTTTATCAGCCATCTACACGGCGATCACCTGTTTGGTTTACCGGGGCTGCTGTGCAGTCGCTCAATGGCCGGGAACGTCCAGCCACTGACGCTTTACGGACCAAAGGGATTGCGAGAGTTTACCGAAACGGCTTTGCGTTTGAGCGGCTCCTGGACCGATTATCCGCTGGATATTGTCGAAATCACCGCGGGTGAAATTGTCGATGACGGCCTGCGTAAAGTAACGGCGTACCCGCTGGAGCATCCGCTGGAGTGCTACGGTTTTCGTGTTGAAGAGCACGACAAACCGGGGGCACTTGACGCCAGCGCCTTGAAGGCGGCTGGTGTTAAAGCGGGCCCGTGGTTCCAGGATTTGAAAGCCGGGAAAACCATCGTGCTGGAGGATGGTCGAGCGATTAACGGCGCCGATTTTCTCGGCCCTGCCACCAGAGGAAAATCTGTGGCTATTTTCGGCGACACAGGACCTTGCGCGTCAGCCATTGAACTGGCACGCGGTGTGGATGTGATGGTACATGAAACCACACTGGACTCCTCAATGGAGGAAAAAGCCAACAGCCGCGGTCACAGCTCGACCCGACAAGCCGCCCAGTTGGCGCTTGAGGCCGGAGTGGGACGCCTGATCATGACCCACGTTAGCTCACGCTACGATGAAAAAGGCTGTCAGCGGTTACTCGAAGAGTGCAAAGCGATATTTCCAGACACTGAACTGGCTCACGATTTCGCCATTTTCACCGTTTAATGCTCCATTTTTCCGCCTCAGTGCCGATAACAGTGGAAAGGCTGGCTTTCACACTGAGGACAGGATGAACAATTTCCAGAAAGATATTGATGACAGGACAAACCTAACCCTGTCTAACCGTTTTGAACTGCTGCTGTTTCGCCTTGGCAAATCCGTCGAGGAGCAGAAATCAGAACTGTTTGGCATCAACGTATTCAAACTGCGTGAAATCGTACCGATGCCGACCTTTACGCGTCCCGCAGGTATGAAAGCCCCGTTGCTGGGTATGGTTAACATTCGCGATCAGGTGATCCCGGTGATTGATCTGCCTGCCGTCGCGGGCTGTAAGCCAGAGACCGGACTCAACATCCTGTTGATCACGGAATATGCCCGCAGCGTTCAGGCGTTTGCGGTGGAGTCGGTAGAAAACATTATGCGTCTGGACTGGCAACAGGTGCATACCGCCGAGAAAGCCGTCAATGGTCGCTACATTACCAGTATCGCCTGTCTGGACGACAACAAAGAGACTAACAATCTGGCGCTGGTGCTCGATGTCGAACAGATCCTGTACGATATTGTACCGTCGAACCACGACCTGCGCGCAACAGAGCTGAAAACCAATAAGTTCAACATTACGCCGGGTGCGGTGGCGATTGTGGCTGATGATTCCAAAGTGGCTCGCGCGATGCTGGAAAAAGGGCTTAACGCCATGGAGATCCCACACTTGATGCATGTGACGGGCCAGGATGCATGGGAAAAGATACAACAGCTATCTGAAGAAGCAGAAGCGGAAGGTAAACCAATCAGCGAGAAGATTGCGCTGGTGCTCACCGATCTGGAAATGCCGGAGATGGACGGTTTTACGCTTACCCGTAAGATAAAAACCGACGAACGCCTGAAGAAGATCCCGGTCGTTATCCACTCCTCACTTTCCGGTAGCGCCAATGAAGATCACGTACGCCGAGTGAAAGCAGATGGTTACGTGGCCAAATTCGAAGTCAATGAGCTGTCTTCAGTAATTCAGGAAGTGATGGATCGCACAGCGAAAGGCATCAGCGGCCCGCTGGTGAGCCGTCAACTTTCGGCCTGACGCCCCAGCAACTTGAAGTATGATGAGTATAGACAGGTAAAAAAAAGAGTCTGGACATTGTCCAGACTCTTTTTCGATCACAGCATGATGAATTACATCAGCGGAGCCGCTAACTGCACGATGCTGATCAACGGTTGCGGGTAGATACCCAGCACCAGTACCAGCAGGGCAGAAATCAGCACCACAATACCGCCCGCGCTGTACTGCCAGTTGGACGGCGCATCGCGATTCAACTGCTGCGGTGCGCTCAGATACAGGCTCACGGCAACGCGCAGGTAGTAGTACAAACCAATCGCGGAACCCACCACCACAGCGGCAACCAGCCACCACAGATTAGCCTGCACACCCACCGCCAGTACGTAGAACTTACCGATAAAGCCCAGCGTCATCGGAATACCCGCCAGAGACAGCATCATCACCGTCATCACCGCCGCAAGGATTGGGCGATGCCAGAACAGACCACGGTAGGAGAACAGAG
>NZ_JAHLRC010000045.1:0-33443 GCF_018919545.1 Citrobacter sp. S46_ASV_140 | reverse complement strand
TGGTTTGCGGTGTCAGATAAAGCGCCTCTGCTGCACCAACCACCGATCCTTCTTTATATACATGCCAAAAGTAGTACAGGTGGTTGTAGTTTATATGAGACATACACTCTCCCTGAAAATTGTCACGAAAGGGTTATCCCGTCAGGCTGCTGCGTTCAACCGGGTGCGTAACCAGCAGTAACCTATTACCGCCGACAGCAAAGAACCGATCAGTATCCCCAGTTTCGCCCAGTTAATCAGCTCAGGATCGACGGTCCCAAACGCCAGGCTGGCGATGAAAATCGACATCGTAAAGCCAATGCCGCACAGAATGCCGACCGCCATAATTTGCTGGAAATTCGTTCCCTCCGGCAATTGCGCCATCCTGAAGCGTAACGCCAACCAGCAAAAGAGGCTGATACCCAGTGGTTTCCCGATTAACAGGCCAGCAATGATCCCCAGCGGTAACACCGAGGTCAGTCCATCAATGGTGACGCCCTGCAGTGAGACACCCGCGTTAGCGAAGGCAAACAACGGTAGGATCAGGTATGCCACCCACGGGTGCAGAACATGCTCCAGACGCTTCGCCGGTGAACGCCCGTGTTTTTCCTTCAACGGAATGAAGAAACCGACGATCACGCCCGCCAGAGTTGCATGCACGCCAGACTTCAGTACGGCCGTCCACAGCACTACGCCAACCAGAATATAAATACCGGTACGTCTTACACCGCACAGATTCAATGCTGCCAGGACAAGGATCGCGCACGCGGCAACGCCCAGCGACAACAGCGAGAGATCGCTGGTGTAGAACAACGCGATGATCACAATAGCGCCGAGGTCATCGATTATCGCCAGCGCCATCAGGAAGATTTTCAACGCCAGCGGGACACGGCTGCCCAACAGCGCCAGCACGCCTAATGCAAAAGCGATATCCGTTGCCGCCGGGATCGCCCAACCCTCACGGGTGATAGGGTCAGCATAGTTGAATGCCAGATACAGCAGCGCCGGGACAATCATGCCCCCGATAGCGGCAATGATCGGAAACGCCGCCTGGCGCAGACTGGCCAGCGAACCTTGCATTAACTCGCGCTTCACTTCCAAACCAATCAACAGGAAGAACACCGCCATCAACGCGTCATTGATCCACAGCAGCATATTTTTGTTGATCTCAAGCGCGCCAACCCGCAGTTGAACGGGCGTTTCCAGAAAGGCGTGGTACCATCCACTGGTAACCCCGATATTTGCCATCAGCATAGCAACCACGGCAGCGATGATCAGAATGATGCCCCCCGAGGCGTCACTACTAAAAAAACGATGCAGATGTTTCACTTTTATTCTCTCTATTGGGTGAATACTTCGTAAATACTATCTTACACCTTCAGAAAGCTCGTTAAAATTAGATTATTCATGATGAATAGATCGGTTTTAACGAGCTATTCAAATAAAGTCGTTCAGGATTTTCCGAACGGAAAACAGAAATAAAAAAGCCTGAAACTTTTCAGTCCCAGGCTTTTTATCAAAGATAATTGAGTCGAGAATTAGCGCGTCAAATCGTCAAAAAATTTCTTCACACCATCGAAGAAGCTTTTAGAGCGCGGACTGTTTTGCTCGCCGGTCGGGCCGCCAAAGCTATCCTGCAGATCTTTCAGCAACTGCTTCTGCTTGTCGTTGAGGCCTACCGGGGTTTCAACCACCACACGGCACAGCAGATCGCCCTGTGCGCCGCCGCGTACTGACTTAACGCCTTTACCACGCATGCGGAACAGTTTGCCGGTCTGCGTTTCGCCCGGGATTTTTAACTTCACGCGACCGTCCAGCGTCGGCACTTCAATCTCGCCGCCCAGCGCTGCCATCGCAAAGTTAATCGGCACTTCGCAGTACAGGTTATTGCCTTCACGTTCGAAAATTGGGTGCTGTTTTACCTGCACCTGAACGTACAAATCGCCTGCTGGCGCGCCATGTTCACCGGCTTCACCTTCACCCGCTAAACGAATACGGTCGCCAGTATCAACCCCAGCCGGGATCTTAACGGACAGCGTTTTGCTCTTCTCAACGCGACCATGACCATGGCATTTGTTGCACGGGTCTTTAATCAACGTACCGCGGCCCTGACAGTGTGGACAGGTCTGCTGTACGGCAAAAAAGCCCTGACGCATCTGCACCTGACCAGAACCGTGACAGGTTGGACAGGTCTGGGGTTGCGTGCCCGCCTTCGCACCGCTGCCGTGGCAAACATCACACTCTTCCAGCGTCGGAATACGGATCTCTTTGGTGACGCCACGCACGGCTTCTTCCAGAGTGAGATCCATGTTGTAACGTAAATCAGCACCACGTGAGGCGCGCTGACGACCGCGACCGCCGCCAAAGATATCGCCAAACACGTCACCAAAGATATCGCTGAAGTCGGCCCCGCCGCCAAAACCGCCGCCACCGCCCATACCGCCTTGCTCAAACGCTGCATGGCCGTACTGATCATAAGCCGCACGTTTTTGCGCATCGGTGAGGATCTCGTACGCTTCTTTGATCTCTTTAAACTTGGCTTCGGCCTCTTTATCACCCTGGTTGCGGTCCGGGTGATATTTCATGGCCAGGCGCTTGTAGGCCTTTTTGATTTCACGCTCTTCCGCTGATTTGGAAACGCCTAAAATCTCGTAATAGTCTTGCTTAGCCATCTCTTTTTATCTGCCCCTAACATGCGTGCACGGGCGGAGAGGAAACCTCTTCGCCCGTGCCAGTAATTACCCGTTCAAAGGGCGATTATTTTTTGTCTTTCACTTCTTCAAACTCAGCGTCGACAACGTCGTCATCTTTCGCGTTGTTTGCAGAAGCATCAGCACCTGCTGCGCCAGCCTGCTGCTGTGCGTGCTGCTGCTGAGCGATTTCCATCAGTTTCTGGGAAACCTGTGCCAGCGCCTGCATTTTCGCTTCGATATCCGCTTTGTCTTCGCCTTTCAGAGAAGTTTCCAGCGCGGTCAGTGCAGACTCGATGGCAGTTTTGTCATCAGCCGGCAGTTTGTCGCCTGCTTCTTCAACCTGCTTGCGAGTGCTGTGCAGCAGATGGTCACCCTGGTTACGGGTCTGAACCAGCTCTTCAAACTTACGGTCAGATTCTGCGTTCGCTTCTGCTTCGCGAACCATTTTCTGAATTTCTTCTTCGTTCAGACCAGAAGAAGCCTTGATGGTGATCTTCTGCTCTTTACCGCTATTTTTGTCTTTCGCGGAAACGTGCAGGATACCGTCGGCATCGATGTCAAAAGTAACTTCGATCTGCGGCATACCGCGCGGAGCCGGGCTGATGCCATCCAGGTTAAATTGACCCAGATCTTTGTTATCAGCGGCACGTTTACGTTCACCCTGCAGCACGTGGATGGTTACCGCAGACTGGTTGTCTTCAGCAGTAGAGAACACCTGGCTGTGCTTGGTCGGGATAGTGGTGTTTTTCGCGATCAGTGCAGTCATCACGCCACCCATGGTTTCGATACCCAGAGACAGCGGGGTAACGTCCAGCAGCAGCACGTCTTTCACATCACCGGTCAATACACCACCCTGAACGGCAGCACCGATTGCTACAGCTTCGTCCGGGTTAACGTCTTTACGCGGCTCTTTACCGAAGAACTCAGCAACTTTCTTCTGTACCATCGGCATACGAGTCTGACCACCGACCAGGATAACGTCCTGAACGTCGGAAACAGACAGACCAGCATCCTGCAGAGCAACTTTCAGCGGCTCGATAGAACGGTTAACCAGGTCTTCAACCAGGCTTTCCAGTTTCGCACGGGTCACCTTGATGTTCATGTGTTTCGGACCAGTCGCGTCTGCAGTGATGTACGGCAGGTTCACGTCGGTCTGCTGAGCGGAAGACAGTTCGATCTTCGCTTTCTCAGCGGCTTCTTTCAGACGCTGCATCGCCAGCGGGTCGTTACGCAGGTCGATACCCTGATCTTTCTTAAATTCGTCAACCAGGTAGTTGATCATACGGCTATCGAAGTCTTCACCACCCAAGTGGGTATCACCGTTGGTTGCCAGAACTTCGAAGGTTTTTTCACCGTCAACTTCGTCGATTTCGATAATAGAGATATCGAAAGTACCACCACCCAAGTCATAAACCGCGATAGTACGGTTGCCGACTTCTTTATCCAGACCGTAAGCCAGTGCAGCTGCGGTTGGTTCGTTGATGATACGTTTTACTTCCAGACCTGCGATACGGCCGGCGTCTTTGGTTGCCTGACGCTGAGCATCGTTAAAATATGCAGGTACGGTGATAACTGCTTCAGTTACCGGTTCACCCAGGTAATCTTCAGCCGTTTTCTTCATTTTTTTCAGCACTTCAGCAGAAATCTGCGGCGGTGCCATTTTCTGACCTTTTACGTCAATCCATGCATCACCGTTGTCAGCACCGATGATTTTGTACGGCATGATGGCTTCATCACGCTGCACTTCTTCGTCCTGGAAGCGGCGGCCAATCAGGCGTTTAATCGCAAACAGGGTGTTTTGCGGGTTTGTCACTGCCTGACGTTTAGCCGGCTGACCAACCAGAGTTTCACCATCCTGGGTATAAGCAATGATAGAAGGCGTGGTGCGATCGCCCTCGGCGTTCTCCAGCACACGTGCAGTAGTGCCATCCATAATCGCTACACAAGAGTTGGTAGTACCCAGGTCGATACCAATAATTTTACCCATCTAAACGTCTCCACTAAAAATTCGGTCATCATGTGGTTGTGAATCTGTAATAAGGGCGAAACGTGCGGTTTCAACTACCCTGAATCGTTTTTTTTCAGACTCACCACTGCGGTTGTCTACAAGATGGGGTCGTAACCCACGTCATCAAGGGGGGCATGAAAAATTTTTTTAGCCTTGTGGCAATAAATTCGCAGAAAAAAGGCAAAAAGAGAGAAAAATGAATAGTCGCCAACCAGAATTAATTCATACAACCAATTAAATCAGGAAAGCCATTCACATAAAAATTGCAATAAAAATAAAAGATTACGAGCATGAATCGTTTTTATGACGACGGTAATATGGTCTGAAGTCACACACTTTTGCAGCCGTCAAAGAGAAACTCCATGAAATCTGTGTTAACCCTTTCCGCCAGCCTGCTTATGGGCCTTCTGCTGAGCAGCACCGCCGTAACTGGCAAGCGTGATGCCCATCACAGGGAAAATAATTCATTTTCCCTTCGTTAGATCATAGACAGTGCCTTCTCCCCTGATTATCATGCCGCGCCCCGAAGACAGCGATCGTTATACGGGGAAACTATTTCACCATTCAATCAATGATGATTTTGAGGAATTATGGGCAACACTAAGTTGGCTAATCCGGCACCGCTGGGCCTGATGGGCTTTGGCATGACCACCATTCTGCTTAACCTGCACAACGCGGGTTTCTTCGCTCTGGACGTTATTATTCTGGCGATGGGCATTTTCTACGGCGGTATCGCGCAAATTTTTGCCGGACTGCTGGAATATAAAAAAGGCAACACCTTCGGTTTAACCGCCTTTACCTCCTACGGTTCGTTCTGGCTGACGCTGGTTGCGATCCTGCTGATGCCGAAAATGGGCCTGGCGGATGCAACCAATAGTCAGTTCCTGGGCGCTTACCTCGGTCTGTGGGGCGTATTCACTCTGTTCATGTTCTTCGGTACGCTGAAAGCGGCGCGCATGCTGCAGTTCGTGTTCCTGAGCCTGACAGTGCTGTTCGCCTTGCTGGCCGTGGGCAACATTGCGGGTAACGAAGCGATCATTCACGTTGCTGGCTGGGTAGGCTTAGTGTGTGGCGCAAGCGCCATTTACCTGGCGATGGGTGAAGTGCTGAACGAACAGTTTGGCCGTACCATCCTGCCGATTGGTGAAGCGCACTAATCTGATGCTATCCCCCCCTGACGGGGGGATATTCCTTACAAGCGCTGTAACTCTGCCTGTACGCTCGAATCGCGATGATAAAGATCCTGTCGCAGCCAAATCCCCAAACCTAGCCCTACCAGCGATAACGCCAGCACATACCAGGCCGGAGCCATTGGCGACACGCTCATTAACATCGTGACGGCGATTGGCGTCAGACCACCAAAAATGGCGTACGACACGTTGTAAGAAAAGGATATTCCGGTAAAGCGGACTTCCGCCGGAAACGCGCGCACCATCACATAAGGCACAGCCCCCACCACGCCAACGCATAACCCCACCAGCCCGTATAACAGGAACAAATGCTGGGGATGGCTGCCGGTCAGGTGATAGAAAAACCAGCTTGAACAGGCCAGCATCAGGCTGCCGACAATAAAGGTTTTGCTGGCGCCGACCCGATCGACAATAAACCCAGCCAGCAGGCAACCGACGCACAGCATAATGGTAGCGACACTGTTGGCTTGTAACGTTAGCGCCGGCGCAAAGCCATACTGCTTCTGCAACCAGACTGGTGACATCAGGATCACCACCACAATCCCAGCCGATAGCAGCCAGGTCAGCAGCATTGAAATAACCACCGCTTTTTTATGTTTGCTCACCACTGACTTCACCGGTAGCTCTTGCGCCAACGCTTTACGCTGCTGCATTTCGAGAAATATGGGTGTCTCCTGCAGCCAGCGACGCAGGTACATCGCCACCAGCCCAAACACGCCCCCCAGCAGGAAAGGAATACGCCAGCCGTAATCATGCACCGCCTGCTGCGTCAGGCTGGTGTTCACCAGCGTCGCAACCACCGACCCCAGCAGAATTCCCACCGTCAGGCCGGCAGTCAGCGTTCCGCAGGCAATGCCGATGCGACGCTCCGGTACATGCTCCGCCACGAACACCCACGCGCCCGGAACTTCTCCGCCGATGGCAGCGCCTTGCAAAATACGCATCAGCAGCAACAGCAGCGGCGCGAGGATCCCCATTGAGGCGTAGGTAGGCAACAGACCAATCGCCAGCGTCGGTATTGCCATCAGCAAAATGCTCAGGGTGAACATTTTCTTGCGCCCGACCAGATCGCCAAAGTGCGCCATGATGATGCCCCCCAGCGGACGCGCCAGATAGCCGGCGGCAAAAATGCCGAAGGTTTGCACCTGACGTAGCCATTCAGGGATGTCTGCGGGGAAGAAGAGCTCGCCAACAACAGCGGCAAAGAAGACAAAGATAATGAAATCATAAAACTCAAGCGCACCACCAAGGGCAGCAAGCGTAAGGGTTTTATAATCCTGGCGATTCAGCGGTCGAGTGTGTTGTGACATAGCAAACCATGAGTCAGTGAAGTAATTGAATCTGTTCGTTGATATATGTAAAGCAAAAATTACTATATCGTAAACAATTCAATACTCCACTATCATTGGTACTTATGCCACGATCGGGCTACTTTCAGGTATTTGTTTCGCGTATTGCGCTTTTAGGACGAAAAGATGCTACAACAGTCGCTGCGGTTTCCACATACGGCCCATCCAATAGCTGTATACAATACGGTACACTTGCAAAAATACCCGGCACGATAACCTTACCGTCAGCATCTTTCACGCCTTCCAGCGTCTCTTTGATCGATTTTGGCTGTCCAGGCAGATTCAGGATCAACGCCTGCTTGCGAATCACGCCAACCTGACGGGAAAGAATCGCCGTTGGCACAAAGTGCAGGCTTATCTGGCGCATCTGCTCACCAAAGCCCGGCATCTGACGGTCGGCTACGGCAAGCGTTGCATCAGGCGTTACGTCACGACGGGCCGGACCCGTTCCGCCGGTAGTCAGCACCAGATGACAGCTCATTTCATCTACCAGCTCACATAAGGTCTGTTCGATGATCGCCTGTTCATCCGGGATCAACCGCGTTTGCAGCTCAAAAGGGGTGGTAAGGGCAGACGCCAGCCACTCTTCAAGGGCCGGGATACCTTTATCCTGGTAAACGCCGCTGGAAGCACGGTCAGAAATGGAAACCAGGCCAATGCGTAAAGTATTCATGATTATTCCGTTTAAACAGTCTCGTTAAACAGAATGATACACTGCGAAGGGAAGGACAGACAGGTTTCAGAAGAGGTAGCGTGACCCATATCAGGGCCACGCACTAATGATTACAGCAGATCGCCGATCATTTTTTCCAGTTTACCCTGGTCTACAGCAAACTTACGGATACCGTCCGCCAGTTTGTCTACAGCCATTGGATCCTGGTTGTGCTGCCACAGGAACTCAGCTTCGGTGATACGTGCAGGGCGCGCTTTCACTTCGCCGGAGAAAGACAGTTTACGTTCGATAGCACCTTCGCTTTCCGCCAGTTCTTTCAGCAGTGCCGGAGCAATCGTCAGACGATCGCAGCCTGCCAGCTCAATGATTTCTCCGATGTTACGGAAGCTCGCACCCATAACTACGGTTTCGTAACCGTGCTGTTTGTAGTACTCGTAGATTTCCGTTACGGAAACCACACCCGGATCTTCTGCCGGTGCATACTCTTTCTTGTCGGTATTGGCTTTGTACCAGTCAAGAATACGGCCAACGAACGGAGAAATCAGATATACGCCAGCTTCTGCACATGCACGCGCCTGCGCGAAGGAGAACAGCAGAGTCAGGTTACAGTTGATGCCTTCTTTTTCCAGCTGCTCAGCGGCACGGATGCCCTGCCAGGTTGAAGCCAGTTTAATCAGGATGCGATCGTTGCTGATGCCAGCATCGTTGTACATTTTGATCAGGCGTTTTGCTTTAGCGATGGACGCGTCGGTGTCGTAGGACAGACGAGCGTCAACTTCAGTGGAGATACGGCCTGGGACCAGTTTCAGGATCTCCAGACCGATATTTACTGCCAGCTTGTCGGTCGCGTCGACGACCTGCTGCGCACGGTCGTTGCTCTGCTGCTTAGCCCAGGCTACAGCGTCATCAATCAGCTTGCGGTATTCCGGGATCTGCGCTGCGTTAAGAATGAGAGAAGGGTTAGTTGTGGCATCCTGAGGCTGATACAGCTTCATTGCCGCGATGTCTCCGGTGTCGGCCACTACTGTGGTGAACTGACGAAGGGAGGTCAATTTGTCCGTCATGATAGCGATTCTCTTTAAACAGCTTGTTAGGGGGATGTAACCGATCTTCCCTGATGATAGCACGACGCACTCTCAGCGCAACCGCCTGGATTGTCCGACCAGCCGCTCAGCCCTGATTACGCATCGCCAAGCCTGTGATGCGCAATTAAGGGATATAACGATTGTTATGATAAACTCCCGCAATCAATCACCTTATAAGGTATATACTGGTCGATTATTGGTAGCGCTTACACGGGAATATTCGCGCTTGCCGGCATCAACAAGAGGGATGTTAATGCCTGATTTTTTCTCATTTATTAATGAAATACTCTGGGGATCGGTGATGATCTACCTCCTGCTTGGCGCAGGATGTTGGTTCACCTGGCGTACAGGGTTTATTCAGTTTCGCTATATTCGCCAGTTTGGCAAAAGTCTTAAAAACAGCATCAGCCCGCAGCCGGGCGGTTTAACTTCCTTTCAGGCTTTATGCACCAGTCTTGCCGCACGTATCGGTAGCGGAAATCTGGCGGGCGTGGCGTTGGCGATTGCCGCTGGCGGCGCGGGAGCCGTGTTCTGGATGTGGGTCTCGGCGATCATTGGTATGGCGACGTCATTTGCCGAGAGCTCTCTTGCCCAACTGTATAAAGAGCGCGACAGCAAGGGACAGTTTCGCGGCGGTCCTGCGTGGTATATGGAGCGTGGGCTGGGCATGCGCTGGATGGGCGTTCTTTTTGCCATCTTTTTACTCATTGCTTATGGCCTGATTTTTAACAGCGTTCAGGCAAATTCGGTCTCTCATGCGCTGACCTTTGCTTTTGATATCCCTCCCCTCTTTACCGGTATCGCACTGGCAATAGTGTCATTATTGGCAATCATTGGCGGCATTAAAGGCGTTGCCCGCCTGATGCAATGGTTCGTTCCGATGATGGCGCTGTTGTGGGTCGGTTGCAGCATCGTCATCTGTCTTTGGCATTTCGGGCAGCTCCCCGGCATTATCATGACCATTATAAAAAGTGCCTTTGGCTGGCAGGAAGCCGCAGCCGGTGCCGCCGGGTATACACTAAGCCAGGCCATTGCCAGCGGCTTTCAACGCGGTATGTTTTCTAATGAGGCCGGAATGGGATCAACTCCGAACGCGGCCGCGTCGGCAGCATCCTGGCCTCCGCATCCTGCGGCACAAGGCATTGTGCAAATGATCGGAGTATTAGTTGATACGCTGATTCTCTGTACGGCCAGCGCGATGATTGTTCTGTTGGCGGGTAATGACGCCAGCTATGTACCGATGGAAGGCATCCAGTTACTCCAGAAAGCGATGGTTTCAGTGACGGGAGAATGGGGTGCCGGATTCGTGGCGTTAATTGTGATTCTGTTTGCCTTTAGCTCTATCGTAGCCAACTACATCTATGCGGAAAATAACCTCGTTTTCCTGAAGCTGGACAATATCCGCGTCATCTGGCTATTACGGATCGCCACCGTTAGCACCGTTATTGGCGGAACGTTAGTCAGCGTTCCGCTGATCTGGCAGTTGGCGGACATCATTATGGCGTGTATGGCCATCACTAACCTGACGGCGATTCTGCTGCTTTCACCGGTTGTGCAGACGATCGCCTGCGACTATCTACGCCAACGCAAACTCGGGGTGCGCCCAGAATTCGATCCGCGCCGTTATCCTGATATCAGACAACAACTTGCGCCCGAAAGCTGGGATAAGACGCCGCGCGGATAGCGCGGCAATCGCAACCATCGATCAATTCTGTCGTTTTTTTTGCTAAAGTCGCAGTAAATTTCCTGCAAGGACTGGATATGCTGATTCTGATTTCACCTGCAAAAACGCTCGACTACCAAAGTCCGCTGGCAACGACACGTCATACATTGCCCGAACTGCTGGATCACTCTCAGCAGCTTATTCACGTGGCGCGCCAACTCTCTGCTCCGCAAATTGGCAAGCTGATGGGAATTAGCGACAAGCTGGCGGATCTGAACGCCACGCGTTTCCATGACTGGCAGCCTGACTTCACGCCGGAAAACGCGCGCCAGGCCATTCTGGCATTTAAAGGCGACGTGTATACCGGACTGCAGGCTGAAACCTTCAGCGAAGCGGATTTCGACTTCGCTCAGCAACACTTACGGATGTTGTCCGGGCTGTACGGCGTTTTGCGTCCGCTGGATTTGATGCAGCCTTACCGTCTGGAGATGGGTATTCGTCTGGCCAATTCGAAAGGTAAAGATCTCTACCAGTTCTGGGGAGATACCATCACCGATAAACTTAACGAAGCGCTGGAAGCGCAAGGCGACAGCGTGGTGATTAACCTCGCCTCGGATGAGTATTTTAAATCCGTGAAGCCGAAAAAGCTCAATGCGGAGCTTATCAAACCGGTCTTCCTCGACGAGAAGAACGGTAAGTTCAAAGTCATCAGCTTCTATGCCAAAAAAGCGCGCGGCCTGATGAGTCGCTACATTATTGAGAACCGCTTAACGCAGCCAGAACAGCTGACCGCCTTTAACAGCGAAGGCTATTTCTTTGATGAAGAAGCGTCAGGAAATGGCGAACTGGTGTTTAAGCGCCAGGAGCAGTAGTAAAAAGGCCGGATGGCGGCGAACTCCCAATCCGGCCGACTGGTTTTGTATGCCCGCTAAGCAAAGCGCCAGCGGGCACAACCGTTAACCGCGGGTCATCATCAGCTTGCGCAGTTCAGCAAAATCAGCAGGCAGGTGATGAGAAAGCAGCGGCAGGTCCGCGCGTTCCGCCAGCGCTTTTGGCAGAGCCAGCGTCAGGTCAAGAATCTCTTCAACGCTTTCTTTAAACTTGGCCGGATGCGCAGTACCGAGGAACAGGCCGTACTCGCCAGGGTTCAGTTGGTCACGAAGCGCACGGTAAGCCACCGCCGCATGCGGTTCTGAGGTGTACCCCATCTCATGCAGCTCACGCATCGTATCCTGAGTAGTGGCATCGTCAACAGCGGCATAACCCAGCTCATTCAGACGCCAGATTTTACGGCGGAACAGTTCTTCCACCCGCGGCCAGTTATTTGGCTGGCTGACATCCATCGCATTCGACAACGTCGCCTGTGTCGCTTTCGGCGCCCACTCACCTTGTGCAAGAAAGCGTGGAACCGTATCGTTGACGTTGGTCGCCGCGATAAAACGCTTCACCGGCAAGCCCAGTGATTTTGCCAGCAGCCCGGCAGTCAGATCGCCAAAGTTGCCGCTAGGAACGGAAATAACCAGTTGATTACGCGCCTCTTGCGGCAGTTGAGCCACGGCCTCAAAGTAGTAACAGATTTGCGCCAGCAGACGGCTAATGTTGATTGAGTTAGCCGAATTCAGCCCCAAAGCTACCTTCAGCTCTTCGTCATCAAACGCCTGTTTCACCAGCGCCTGACAGGCATCAAAATCGCCATCAATCGCCACGGTTTCAATATTGCCACCCAGTGTACAGAACAGTTTTTCCTGTAATGGGCTAATCTTGCCGTTCGGATAAAGGATCACCACGCGCACATTTTTCAGGCCATAAAAGGCATGTGCGACTGCCGCACCAGTGTCTCCAGAGGTCGCCGTCAGAATGGTAACCGGTTTGTCACCGCTGATATGCGTCAGCATCTGCGCCATAAAGCGCCCGCCAAAGTCTTTAAATGCAAGCGTTGGGCCGTGGAACAGCTCCAGACAGCCGATATCCGCGGCAACCTGAGCAACCGGCGCCGGGAAGGCAAACGCCGCACGCACGCGCTGTTCCAGAATCTCCTGTGGGATTTCATCACCGATAAATGCGGAAAGGATCTTCGCGCTGCGGCTAACGAAATCCTGGTTCAACATCTCATCGACTTCTGACAAATTGAATTCCGGCAAATCGTGCGGAAAAAACAATCCCTGATTCTTGCCAAGCCCTTGTGTGACGGCCTGTGCAAAGCTGACCTGTTCGTTATGATCTTTCAGATTATACAGTTTCATTGATTATCCCAGTACCCGTGCGCCCGCCGTGTCCAACCGGCAAATATGAACAAAGCCTTCCTGATTTTGCAGATAATTTTTACCCAGCCAGTCTGCTACACGCTGCGCCGTATCCGGCTTGTCGCACAAAGCGAACAGCGTCGGCCCCGAACCGGAGATGCCGCTGGCCAGCGCCCCGATTTCCGCTACCGCCTGACGCGCCTGGCTAAAGCCTGGCAGCAGGCGGGTACGGTACGGCTCAGCAATAACATCTTTCATCAGCTTCGCGGCAAGCCCTGGCTGACGGGAATAGCAGGCATGGATAAACCCAGCCAGATGCCGCCCGTGGGCGATACAGTCCTGACGGCGATACTGCGCAGGTAAAATCGCCCGCGCTTCTGCCGTCGACACTTTAATCCCCGGATACGCGAGTACCCACAGCCACTCATCAAAGCCTGGCACCTGCTGGCTGATAATGCCGTTTTCTTCGATCATTAACTGCATACCGCCCAAAAAGCACGGGGCGACGTTATCGTAATGAATACTGCCGGAGATACGCCCTTCCAGCTCACCCATTATCGCCAACAGGCGCGTATCGTTGAGCGGTTTACCGCAATGCTCGTTCATGGCGACCAGCGCCGCCACAACGGAACACGCGCTGGAGCCTAACCCGGAGCCAATCGGCATATTTTTTTCCAGCGTCATCGCCACCGGAACGCTTTTACCCAGCTCCTGACAGAATCGCTCCCAGCACTGGTAGACAATATTTTCTCGCGGCTCAGGCGGCAGCTTATTGGCAAAGCGACCGAGGTTGTTGAGGCTGAAATTGTCAGCCGCCTCAACGGATACCACATCGCCTAACAGCGAACCGTCCACCGGGGTTACCGCCGCTCCGAGCACATCAAACCCGACGCTCATATTGGCGCTGGAAGCCGGGGCATAAACTCTCACCATGTCAGACTCCTAACTTCCATGAAAGGGTACGTAGCAGGTCGGCAAATACGCCCGCCGCCGTCACGTCGTTACCCGCGCCGTATCCGCGCAGAACCAACGGTAGCGGCTGATAATAGTGGCTGTAAAACGCCAACGCGTTTTCACCGTTTTTCACTTTGAACAGCGGATCGTTGCCGTCTACGGCCTCTATTTTCACGCGACAGACGCCATCCTCTTCAATATTGCCAACATAGCGTAATACTTTCCCCTCATCACGGGCTTTCGCCACACGCGCGGCAAAGGCGTCATCCAGCTGCGACAATTTCGCCATAAACGCGGAAACATCACCGGAATCATCAAACTCTTTTGGCAGGACCGGCTCAATAACAATGTCAGAAAGCTCCAGCTCACGACCGGTTTCACGGGCCAGGATCAGCAGCTTACGCGCCACGTCCGTACCGGATAGATCGTCACGCGGATCGGGTTCGGTATAGCCCAGCTCACGCGCCATGGTGGTGGCCTCGGAGAAGCTCATGCCTTCATCCAGCTTGCCGAAAATAAACGACAGCGAACCAGAAAGAATACCGGAGAAACGTTGCAGTTCATCGCCCGCGCTGAGCAGATTTTGCAGGTTCTCAATTACCGGCAAGCCCGCGCCTACGTTGGTGTCGTACAGGAATTTACGACGAGACTTCGCCGCAGCAAAACGCAGCTGATGGTAGTAATCCATCGACGACGTGTTGGCCTTTTTATTCGGCGTAACCACATGGAAGCCTTCGCGCAGGAAATCCGCATACTGATCCGCGACCGCCTGACTTGACGTACAGTCGACAATCACCGGATTGAGCAGATGATATTCTTTCACCAGACGAATTAAGCGCCCCAGGTTGAAAGGCTCTTTCGCGCTTTCCAGCTCCGACTGCCAGTTTTCCAGATTCAGACCATGGACGTTGGTCAGCAGGGCCTTCGAGTTCGCCACGCCGCACACGCGCAGATCGATATGCTTCTTTTTAAGCCAGGTTTGCTGACGTTTAAGCTGCTCCAGCAGCGCACCGCCCACGCCGCCAACGCCAATGACAAATACTTCAATCACCTGATCGGTGTTGAACAGCATCTGATGGGTCACACGCACGCCAGTGGTCGCGTCGTCGTTATTCACCACTACCGAAATGGAACGCTCAGACGAGCCCTGGGCGATTGCCACGATATTAATGTTCGCGCGAGCCAGCGCGGCAAAAAATTTCGCCGAGATGCCACGCAACGTGCGCATACCATCGCCAACGACCGAGATGATCGCCAGACGCTCAGTCACCGCCAGCGGCTCCAGCAAGCCTTCTTTCAGTTCGAGATAGAATTCATCCTGCATGGCGCGTTGCGCACGCGCGCAGTCGCCCTGCGGGACGCAGAAGCTGATGCTGTATTCAGAAGAGGATTGGGTGATCAGCACCACCGAGATGCCCGCGCGCGACATCACGGCAAAAACACGCGCCGCCATCCCCACCATGCCTTTCATCCCAGGGCCGGAGACGCTAAACATCGCCATGTTATTGAGGTTAGAAATCCCTTTTACCGGCAAATCGTCATCATCACTGCTGGCACCGATAAGCGTGCCGGGCGCTTGTGGATTGCCGGTATTTTTAATCAGGCACGGGATCTGGAACTGGGCAATAGGGGTAATGGTGCGCGGGTGCAGCACTTTAGCGCCGAAGTAAGAAAGCTCCATCGCTTCCTGATAAGACATCGACTTCAGCAGTCGGGCGTCGGGTACCTGGCGCGGATCGCAGGTATATACGCCATCGACATCGGTCCAGATCTCACAACAATCGGCGCGCAAACAGGCGGCCAGTACGGCGGCAGAGTAGTCAGAGCCATTACGCCCCAGCACCACTAACTCACCTTTCTCATTCCCGGCGGTAAATCCTGCCATCAGAATCATATGGTCCGCAGGAATACGGCTGGCGGCAATGCGGCGCGTAGATTCGGCAATATCAACGGTAGATTCGAGGTAATGGCCTACCGCCAGCAATTTCTCTACCGGGTCGATGACCGTCACGTTGTGCCCGCGCGCTTCCAGCAGGCCAGCCATGATGGCGATCGACATTTTTTCACCACGGCAAATAAGCGCGGCATTGATGCTGTCCGGGCACTGACCCAGCAGGCTGATACCGTGCAGGACGTGCTTAATCTGTGCAAACTCTTGTTCAACAAAGGCTTTGAGCGGAGCCTGCGGGAAACCCGGTTGCGCGGCGGCAAGACCCACCAACAGCTCAGAGAAAATGCGTTCGGCGTCGCTGATATTGGCTAAAGCATCCTGACCACCGATGGTCTTCTCAATCATCGCCACCAGATGGTTGGTAATTTTTGCGGGGGCAGAGAGAACGGTCGCGACCTGCCCCTGTCTGGCATTGCTTTCCAGAATATCGGCAACCCGCAGAAAGCGCTCTGCATTTGCCACTGATGTACCGCCGAACTTCAACACTCGCATGGTTTACCTCATTGCCTTTGGTCGAAAAAAAAGCCCGCACTGTTTAGGTGCGGGCTTTTTCTTGTGTTTCCTGTACGCGTCAGCCCGCACCGTTACCTGTGGTAATGGTGATGGTTGTGGTAATGGTGATGCTGATGCGTTTCATGATGTTGTGTGCTCTGTAATTATTTATTATCTGTCCTGTATTCTTTTAGGGTTAAAGTATCTGCTGATCTAAGTCAATAAATTTTTAAATTGGTCACATTCCGAAACTTGTTCACGAGCGACTGCTTGCCCTTTTAGTTTCGACCAATACAGTATGTCACCCCTACTTGAATCCAGAGCAAAACACCACACAACAAATGCAGGTCGATATTTTATTTCGTGATGCTTTTTTCTATATCATGTAAAAAACGGTGCAACATTGCCGTATCTCGCTGTCCTAACAGACCCATTCGCTGTTGCAGCCAGTCCGTCAACTTGATGTCGTCAGAAACGTTCAGCGTGGCTAATAAACGCAAAACGCGCGCGCGCAATGCCTGTAGCTGAAGCTCATCCGTCACCTCAATGTTTTTGACGGGTTGTTGTATTAAACCTGCTAATTGATAGCAATACACCATCACCGCCTGCCCCAAATTGAGTGAAGGATAGTCAGCCACCATAGGTACACCGGTGAGTACATCCGCCAGGGCCAATTCTTCGTTGGTCAGCCCTGAATCTTCACGACCAAAAACCAGCGCGGCATGATCCATCCACGTTGATTTTTCCTGCAGCAGAGGAACCAGTTCGACCGGCGTAGCGTAGTAATGGAACTTCGCCCGACTACGCGCAGTGGTCGCGACGGTAAAATCTACGTCGTGCAGCGCCTCCGCTAACGTTGAAAAAACGCTAATATTATCAATAATATCGCCAGAACCATGCGCGACCCATCGCGTGGCGGGTTCCAGGTGGGCTTCGCTGTCAACGATGCGTAATTGGGTGAACCCCATGGTCTTCATAGCGCGGGCAGCCGCACCAATATTTTCCGCTCTGGCGGGGGCAACCAGAATAATTGTTAAACGCATTTCGATACTCTTTTTGGCCAGTCTGCAAGGAAAAATGTGACGTGCTTCAACATATTACGCAGTGCGAATTTACATATTTTTAACAGAAATCACTGAAAAAGCATTTCGCATCCATTAAAAAATGCTAAACTATTTCCCGGGTGTACTATTGCTTTTTATGTTAACAAAAGTTGCATATCCCTCTGTTTATCCATGATAATTTAATTTAAAATGGATCGCACCGGTTGGATTCATTACATTTATTAATTTGCTCGTGCAACTAGTTGTAATATTGCAATTTTGTGATGAAAGCAAACATTTGGATACGTTGATTTCATCAAACTGTTAACGTGCTACAATTGAACTTGATATATGTCAACGAAGCGTAGTTTTATTGGGTGTCCGGCATGTCTTAGCCTGTTATGTTGCTGTTAAAATGGTTAGGATGACAGCCGTTTTTGACACTGTCGGGTCCAGAGGGAAACTACCCACGACCAAGCTAATGATGTTGTTGACGTTGATGGAAAGTGCATCAAGAACGCAATTACGTACTTTAGTCATGTTACGCCGATCATGTTAATTTACGGCATGCATCAGGCAGGTCAGGGACTTTTGTACTTCCTGTTTCGATTTAGTTGGCAATTTAGGTAGCAAACATGCAGACCCCGCACATTCTTATCGTTGAAGACGAGTTAGTAACACGCAACACGTTGAAAAGCATTTTCGAAGCAGAAGGCTATGATGTATTCGAAGCGACAGATGGCGCGGAAATGCATCAGATTCTCTCTGAATATGATATCAACCTTGTGATTATGGATATCAATCTGCCTGGGAAAAATGGCCTGCTGTTAGCGCGCGAACTTCGCGAACAAGCTAACGTTGCGCTGATGTTCCTGACGGGCCGTGATAACGAAGTCGATAAAATTCTCGGCCTCGAAATCGGCGCAGACGATTACATCACCAAGCCGTTTAACCCGCGCGAACTGACTATCCGTGCTCGTAACCTGCTGTCCCGTACCATGAACCTGGGTACTGTCAGCGAAGAACGCCGTAGCGTTGAAAGCTACAAGTTCAATGGCTGGGAGCTGGACATCAACAGCCGCTCTCTGATTGGTCCTGACGGTGAGCAGTATAAACTGCCACGCAGCGAATTCCGCGCCATGCTTCACTTCTGTGAGAATCCGGGCAAAATCCAGTCTCGCGCAGAACTGTTGAAAAAAATGACCGGTCGCGAACTGAAGCCGCATGACCGTACCGTTGACGTGACGATCCGCCGCATTCGTAAGCATTTCGAATCAACGCCGGATACGCCAGAAATCATCGCCACCATTCACGGTGAAGGCTACCGTTTCTGCGGCGACCTGCAGGATTAATTCAATCCTCACTGGTATAAAAACGGCGCTTTATGCGCCGTTTTTCATTTCCCCTACTGCCCTATTTCCACAAGCGAAATTCGTCGCTCTGCGCAGGCTGAAGCTCTGGAAGTTCTGTAGATTTTGGCTTTGTTTTTGGCTGTGCCAGCGAGTGCCAGTCAAGATGACGCGTCAGGAACATGACCCCACACAGCGCGAACAACAGCACGCCGGTTCCCAGCAGTAAAGAGCTATCCTGTGAACGTAGCAGCACCCACATCACACCATCCAACCCCAGCAGCGCCACGGTGAACAAAATACTGTTCCGCCAGCCCTGCAATATCGCCTGCAGATACACACCGTTCATCAACGCCCCCACCAGACTTGCCGTTATCCACGCCGCCGTAAAACCGATGTGTTCTGACAGTGCCAGCAGCAGCAGATAAAACATTACCAGCGATAGCCCCACCAGCAGATACTGCATCGGGTGCAGGCGCAGATTGGTCATACTTTCAAGTACGAAGAAAGACATAAAGGTCAGCACAATCAGTAGGATGGCATACTTTGTTGCCCTGTCCGTTAACTGATACTGATCTGCAGGCGTGGCGACGGCGACGCTAAACGCTGGCATGCCCTGCCAACCAATCTTTTCGTCGTTAAAGCGCTCGCCGAGGTTGTTCGCAAACCAGCTGCTTTGCCACTGAGCCTTGAATCCTGATTCGCTAATTTCGCGCTTAGCCGGGAGAAAGTCCCCAAGAAAGTTGGGATGTGGCCAGTTGCTGGTTAAGGTCATTTCACTGTTACGTCCAACCGGAACGACGGAGAAATCGCCGGTTCCGCTCAAATTAAGCGACAACGCCATGCTCAGATTTTGCTCAGCCCAGCTCGCATCGGGTAGCGGAATGTGGATCCCCTGCGCACGTCCATCCAGCCCCGTCCCAGGCTCAACGGCCAGCGACGTTCCATTGACCTGCGGCGCTTTTACCACGCCAATCCCACGCGCGTCCCCCACGCCAACCACAATAAACGGTTTGCCGATGCTGATATTTGGATGATTTAAATCACTCAATCGTTCGGCGTTAAACTCAGCCTTCACCGAAACATCATTGTGCCAGACCTGGCCCTCATAAATACCGATTTTACGCGCTTCAACGTTCTGATTCCCCTCAACTACCAACGACTCCGGCAGCCAGAAATGGATATAGCTACGCTTACGCTGGATTTCTTTGCCATCCTCCAGTGAGGTGTAAAGTTCCGTTACCGGAATGGCTATCAGCGGTCCTACCATCTTTTGCGGCCCGCTGGTGCTCTGTCGGATAGCATCTTCGACTTCATCGCGGTAATCCGATCGCTCCACGATGATCTGCCTGACCATCGTCAGCGGAATTAACAGCAGCAGTATTGCGCCACCTAAGGTGACTATTTTCCAAAACAGGGGTGATCTAAACATAGCGTTCTCCTTTGCAATATCAGCAAGGTAGAACAGCTATGTGCGGAGAATTTGAAGTTATGTGAAGTGAGCGTGAAGCGTAAACGAGGCCTGTGCGCCGCCTTGTGGTTGGTTGCACAATGTCACCGTCCCCTCGTGCAGTCGCGCAACCTCACTGACAAACGCCAGCCCTAAACCGCTGCTCTTATGCCCATTTTCACGGGGCAGCGAATAGAAACGCTCAAAAATACGCGGCAACGCGAAGTCGGGGATCCCGCTGCCGCTGTCGATTATCTGCAACGTGACCAGTTCATCCTGCTGATGCGCGCTCAGCGTAATCGTCCCGTCCTGTGGCGTGAAGTCGATAGCGTTGTCGAGCAAATTCCCCACTGCCTGCTCCAGTAACGCAGGATCGGCGGCGACGCTAAGCGATGAAGGCATAATGGTAAGCGTGATGTTTTTTGCCGCCAGTTGCACGCTACGCGCCTCTTTGAGCTGAGCAAACAGCGCATCTACCGCCACTGCCGTCAACGTAATGTCCTGTCGATTCTCCAGTCGCGCCTGGCGTAACAGGGTTTCGACCAGCGCCTGCATACGCGTATTTTGCGTCAGAATATTATCAGTAAAGCGCGCAACCACGTTCGGCGGCGGACCTTCGCGCAAAATCTCAGCCGCGCCGCGAATGGCCGCCAGCGGACTTTTCAGTTCATGCGTTAATGCATAAACATACTGCTCAATGTAGTTTTTGCCCTCCAGCTTCAGTCGCATACTTTCCAGCGCCTGCGCCAGTTTACGTAGCTCGCTGCTGCCTAAATCAGGCAGTGGGACGGGGCGATTCTCGGTAACGGAGTCGGCATAGCGCGCCAGCCGGGCGATGGAGCGGTTTATCCACCATACCATCCCGATGCCAATCACTAAGGCAATGCCCAGCAATACGGCGCTGGCCCACAGCATCCGCCGTTCACTGCGTTTAATCACCGGCGCCATCGCCGCGTTCGGTTTACCGACACTAAGCACTCCGATAATACGTCCGCCGTCTACGATCGGCGCGGCCACGTACATCACTGAACTTTCCGGATCGTTCGGGTTTTGCGGCGTACTGCGGGCGCCATATTGCCCACGCAAGGTTAACCACACGTCGTTCCAGCGAGAATAGTCCTGACCGACAACCTGGTTTGCGGAATCAAACAACACTTTACCCTGCGCGTCCGTCATGTAGACATGGTATTCATTACGGACTTTGTTAATGCCGCTGATATTGGCGCTGAATGGGCGGTTATGCAGTTGCGAAAATGCCTGCGCCAGCTTGCCGTTGGCGGGAGAGTCAGAGAGCAAGTCATCGCGCGCCAGCGCAGCCAGCAGCGTGGCGGTATCAATCAAAGTGCCTTCGGTCGCCCGGCGGACGCCTGGTTTAATTTCCTGCACAAAGATCGACAAAACGAACCAGGCGGCGACGGCAACAATCAGAAAATAGCCGAGCAACAAACGCATGCCAATGCGCATCAGACGCTCCTCAGGCTATATCCCATACCGCGATGCGTATTGATGGGGGAAAGCTCAGGGTTGATAGCCCGCAGCTTGGCGCGCAGCGTTTTGATGTGAGTATCGACCGTTCTGTCAAAGGTGTCCTGTGCATCGGCCCAGACTAAATCCATCAACTGCTGGCGTGAGTAAATGCGCCCCGGCGACAACAGCAACGTTTTCAGCAACAGAAATTCATAGCGCGTCAGGTTTAACGGCTTGCCGAACCAGGTAATCTGCGCGGCCAGCTCATTAAGCTCAAAATCGCCGCAACGCGTCGTCGATGAAGGAGCAGAGAATTTCTGCACCCGCCGCAGCAGCGTACGCACACGGGCGCACACCTCGCGCGGTGAGAAAGGCTTGGCAACATAGTCATCCGCGCCAATTTCCAGCCCCAGCAGGCGATCCACCTCATCGCTACGCGCGGTCAGAAACAGGATCGGCAACGCTGGATGCCGCTCCAGCAGGCGTCGACACAGTTCAAAACCGCTGATATCCGGTAGTCCGACATCCAGAATGATCGCATCAGGACAACGCTGGCGAGATTTCTCCAGCGCAGGTAATCCGCGCTCAAACGCTTCCACGCTAAAACCTTCCTGCTGCAGCATGTAGATGAGCGTATCGGCAATGCCCTGCTCATCCTCAACCAACCAGATCAACGGTTGTTGCATTTTGCTTCCTTGTTATTCCCGCCACGGCATGATGGGCACCGCGCTGATGGCATTTTTGGGCGATCCATCGACCACTTTATCTGAATAGGCCAGATAGGCCAGTGCATTACGTTTCGCGTCGTAAAAACGCACGACCTGTAAGGATTTAAACACCAGCGAGGTACGTTTTTTAAATACCACTTCGCCCTGCGCTTTGCCGTTCTTGATTCTGTCGCTCAGTTCTACCGGCCCCACCTGCTGACAGGAAATGGCGGCATCGGAGGTATCTTCCGCCAGCCCCAGCCCACCTTTGATGCCGCCGGTCTTCGCCCGGCTCACGTAGCAGGTCACGTTGGTAACATCAGGATCGTCAAACGCTTCGACCACAATTTTATGATCCGGCCCAAACATTTTGAACACTGTATCGACAGATCCAATCTGCTCCGCATGGGCGACCTGCGCTAACATCAGCAGAATTGAGGAAATGATTAAGCTCTTATATTTCATATTGTTACCATTTTTAAAAGTTACTCTGTGTAATTATTCGACATTCTAAGATAAAACGTATACAGATCACAGGATTACAATAATCACGCTTTCGAATGATCGAAAAAAGCATTTATGAGCAAAAAAAACACTGAATGCTAAAACAGCAAAAAATGCTATTATCCTCATACCTGACGTCAGGTACTCGTTGTTGAAAGGATGAGGATATTTTATGGATCAGGCTGGCATTATTCGCGACCTATTAATCTGGCTGGAAGGTCATCTGGATCAGCCTTTGTCGCTTGACAATGTGGCGGCAAAAGCAGGCTATTCCAAGTGGCACCTGCAGAGAATGTTTAAGGACGTGACGGGCCATGCTATTGGCGCCTATATCCGCGCCCGTCGTTTATCGAAATCCGCAGTGGCGCTGCGCCTGACTGCACGCCCAATTCTGGATATTGCGCTGCAATATCGCTTTGACTCTCAACAAACCTTTACCCGCGCGTTCAAGAAACAGTTTTCCCAGACGCCTGCGCTGTATCGCCGTTCGCCGGAATGGAGCGCGTTTGGTATTCGCCCGCCTATGCGACTGGGTGAATTTGCCATGCCTGCGCACGAGTTTGTCACGCTGGAAGATACGCAACTGCTTGGCACCACGCAAAGCTATTCCTGCTCGCTGGAGCAGATTTCAGATTTCCGTCATGAAATGCGAATTCAGTTCTGGCGCGACTTCCTTAGCCAGGCCCCTGCGATCCCACCGGTGCTGTACGGGCTGAACGAAACGCGTCCGAGCCTCGAAAAAGATGATGAGCAGGAAGTGTTTTACACCACAGCACTAACGCCGGAACAGGCCAATGGTTATGTGCCGTCGGCACAGCCTATCCTGCTACAGGGCGGCGAGTATGTCATGTTTACCTATGAAGGGCTGGGGACCGGCGTACAGGAGTTTATCCTGACGGTTTACGGCACATGCATGCCAATGCTGAACCTGACGCGCCGTAAAGGGCAGGATATCGAGCGATACTACCCGGCAGAAGATGCCAAAGCGGGAGATCGCCCGATCAACCTGCGCTGCGAATTCCTGATTCCGATTCGCCGCTAGCGCTGCAGTTCGTCTAGCGCAGGGGCGTCCAGATGTGAGATGTCCCCTGCCGTTTCAACTACCCATCCCGGCGCCAGCCACAAACTTTCCTGGTAATCGACGCGAGAAATAGAACAGTTGCGCAGACGCAGGCGACGTTCAGCCCATGCCGGTAATCCCAGAATCGTACTCACCAGGCAACCCAGTGCAATACCGTGACTGACCAGCAGCGGACGACTCCCCGGCGGCAACTCCAGACAGGATGCCAGCGCCGCGTGGACGCGATCGCTCAGTTCCTGCATCGATTCCCCTTCCGGAATACGCCCCTCCACCGTACCGTTCACCAACTGGCGACGCCAGCCCTCTTCTTCCGACGTCAGCGTATCGATATGACGTTGCTCCAGCACGCCCATATTCAGCTCGCGCAAACGTGAGTCATAGGTGATATCACAGCCACAGGCCTGGGCGATGATTTCTGCGGTGCGTCGTGTACGACCTAAATCGCTACTGATGACATGCGTAATACCAAACGTGCGGGCGCGTTCGCCCACCTGCATGGCTTGCTGTTCACCTTTAGCGGTCAGTGGGCTGTCTGACTGGCCTTGAATACGTCGCTCGGCGTTCCACTGCGTTTCGCCATGGCGAACAAGGTATACCTGTAACATGCTTTTTTTCCGTTATACTGCGATGCGATGAATTTTCAAACTGAGCTTAATTATGCACAAGGTTATCTCTGCGACCACCAATCCTGCCAAAATTCAGGCAATTCTGCGGGCATTTGAAGAGATTTTCGGGGAAGGATCCTGCCATATTGAACCCGTCGCCGTCGAGAGTGGCGTGCCGGAACAACCTTTCGGAAACCAGGAAACGCGCACTGGCGCACGAAATCGCGTTGATAATGCGCGCCGTCTGCACCCGCAGGCTGATTTCTGGGTCGCTATTGAAGCGGGAATTGACGACGATGCGACCTTCAGTTGGGTGGTGATTGATAATGGCGTCCAGCGCGGCGAAGCCCGTTCAGCCACGCTGCCATTGCCAGCTGTCATTCTCGATAGAGTCCGTCAAGGCGAAGCGCTCGGTCCGGTGATGTCGGACTACACGGGTATTGATGAGATTGGCCGCAAAGAGGGCGCAATCGGCGTCTTTACCGCGGGCAAGCTCACGCGCTCAAGCGTATACCACCAGGCGGTGATTCTGGCGCTCAGCCCGTTTCATAACGCAGTGTATTTATAGCGTTGTGCCGGATGGCGGCTTCGCCTTATCCGGCCACAACCGCGCCACATAATTAGGCCTGAAAGCGAAGCGCCATCAGGCATTTTTTAGCAGCACCTGCTCCAGCCAATGACGCAGATCCACCGGTGCGGATTTGAGGCTGTTCGACCCCCGTGTAATGGTGGCGATCCCCGCCCCGAGCTCGTTTTTAAGCTCGCGCTGACTCATCTCGCCGCGCAGCAGCTCTTCAATGATACGCACGCGCGTGCCCAGCGCTTCGCGCTCATCCGGCGTTAACATCAAATTGAGCAGGGGCAGGTGTAAGTCTTGTTCATAGGCGTGTTTAAGCAGATCGACAAAACGTAACCACTCCTGGTGACGCTGTTCTGCCATCTCTGCCGAATAGGGTGATTGCTGAGTCATAAGTTATCGCCATCGTTGCGGGGGAAGCGTGCTTGCTTCCCCCTTTTGTACTCTTTAACGAGTACGATAGCATAACACAACCGACACGATCAGTAACGACGTTGCCATTCTGCGTCGCTCATCAACTCCGGCTTATCACCAAGGAAATAGCGATAGTACGCATCGTAAGCCAGCACGTTCTTCACGTAGCCACGCGTCTCAGAGAATGGAATGCTTTCGACAAACGCGACAGCATCGATACGACCCGCGCTATTGCCAAGCCAGGTGCGAACGCGCCCCGGTCCGGCGTTATAGGCCGCCGACGCGAAAATGCGGTTATTGCCGAATTGCTGATAGACATACTGTAAATAGCTGGTACCAATGTTGATGTTGGTATCAGGATCCAGTAGTTGGCTCGGGCTGCTGTAACCTGGAATCGAGAACATTTTCACCGTATGCGTCGCCGTACCCGGCATAATCTGCATCAGCCCACTAGCACCAACCGGCGATTTTACTTTCGGGTTCCAGGCGCTTTCCTGACGCGCTATCGCCATCGCATAGCTTGGCGGAATATCCTTGCCGCTGGTGTAGCGTGTAAACAGATCCTTGTAGGCCAGTGGGAAACGCTCTTCCAGATGATCCCACAGCTTACCGGCGATCGTCGCTTGTACGCTCAGATCCCACCAGTGATTGTTGAACGCGTAACGCGCCAGCTGAGCCTGCTCAGACTTGGTGCGACTGGTGACCAGATTCGCCCATTCACTGCGCGCGGTATTGTCCAGGTTCCAGTACATTAGCTCGCGCACACGTGCCATTTCCGGTCCCTGAGTCAGCGCAGAGTCAACGTTTGCCGGGGCTTTATCCACTTTCAGCTCGTACTCTTCACCCAGACGCTGTGCCGCCACCATCGGATAGAAACCGCGCTGCTGCATGAGCTGGTGCAGGATCTCTTTGGCTTCCGCCTCACGCCCGCGCTCAAGCAGCAGATCCGCCTGCCAGTAACGCCACTCATCTTTCTCTTTTGCTTCCATTGGCAGACGCGCCAGCCAGGTATTCAGACCACGACGATCGCCGGTTCCCAGCGCCATGCGCACACGTCGCTCCACAAGCGAGGTGGAATTCGAGCGCATAATGGCGTCATCGCGCCATTTGGCCTGCTCATCGGTAACGTCATTGCCCATCAGACGCCAGGCGACGATGTCGCGAAGCTCCTGGGTTTGCTCGTCATTCAGCTGTTGCGCCTGCGCCAGAGACGGGATCATCAGGCGGGCGTTTTCCGCATCCTGACGCGCCACGCTGGAAAAAGCCACCGCCGCCATCTGTCGGGTGAAATCCGTCGCGCCAGTGGTGCGTGCAAAGGTCATCACCGAATTCGGATCGTTGGCCAGCGCAATGATCGCCGAAGCGATAGTTTGGTATTGCGCGGGCATTTGCCCAGCTAACGCCGTGACCAGACCGGTATTCCCGGCTTTCATCGCCAGACGAATACGCTCCAGATACGCCAGCGGATCCTGAGTTCCTGAGGCGCGCCATACGCCGAATAATTTGTCACAGGCGTTCGGCTGGCTTTTCCCGCTCAACCACAGTTCTTTCGCGCCCTGCCAGGCCTCTTCGGTTTGCCCGGTGCTCCATTTCGCAAAGTAATAGTTGCATTGCGCTTCCGTGGTACCCGGTTTTTCTGGGCTGAACGCCAGTAGTCCACGCCAGTCCTCCCGTCGCGCCAGTTCATTCACGAAACGTGATTGCAGAGTACGCGCGGGGGGCAGCGTCGGGTTGGCGCGCACAAAATTGGTAACGGTAATGGTGGGCTGATTCATCAGATCGTCAGTAATCTGACGATATTCCAGATAAGGATACAGAGGATAATTCTTCAGGCCGGGCATCATCTGCTCTACGACATCCATCTGTCGGTTATCCCAGGCCTGTTTAATTTGCGCATAGCGACTGCGCTGCTCATCCAGGGAATCGGCTCGCGCCACTTGACTGACCGTCAGCAGACATACGCTGGCCGCCAGCAGGCGCCAGGTAAATTGATTGGCTTTGTCCACAAGCTCTTCCTCTTCTCATGTTACGTCTGTGCAGCATCATGCCGCTTAATTAGTTCATGCTAACCAGACATTGCAGAATGCGCCACGTCACGGACACTTTTTTACTTTTGTTGCGAGTGAGATCTGCTGGCTGGGATTGGGCAATGAAAAAGGCTACACTTCGCCTTTGATAACTATTTACCAATAATTAGCCCTAAATAATTCAAGTTGCAGCAAGGCGGCGAGGGAGTAAATCCCCTGAGCGTACATAGTGCGTGACTGGGGGGAACGACAAATCTGTCAGGAACAGATTTGAACGCTGCGGAGCAGCGGCCCGCAAGGGCGAGGCTCATGGATGAGCCGAGTAACTCACAGCCAACGCATCTGCGGCTTGAAGTATGACGGGATAAATAAAGAGGCGAGTCCAACGTGGCCCAATTTGTTTATACCATGCATCGTGTCGGCAAAGTCGTTCCGCCGAAACGTCATATTCTTAAAAACATCTCACTGAGCTTCTTCCCTGGCGCCAAAATCGGTGTACTTGGTCTGAACGGCGCGGGTAAATCGACCCTGCTGCGCATCATGGCCGGCATTGATACCGATATCGAAGGTGAAGCTCGCCCACAGCCTGGCATTAAAATCGGTTACCTGCCGCAGGAACCGAAACTAAACCCGGAACATACCGTTCGTGAATCCGTGGAAGAAGCGGTTGCCGAAGTGGTTAACGCGCTGAAAGGTCTGGATGAAGTGTACGCAAAGTACGCCGAGCCGGACGCCGACTTCGATAAACTCGCTGCGCAACAGGGCAAGTTTGAAGAGATCATTCAGGCGCACGACGGTCATAACCTGAACGTGCAGCTTGAGCGTGCCGCTGACGCCCTGCGTCTGCCGGACTGGGACGCTAAAATTGAGAACCTCTCCGGTGGTGAACGCCGCCGCGTCGCGCTGTGCCGCCTGCTGCTGGAAAAACCAGACATGCTGCTGCTCGACGAACCGACTAACCACCTGGACGCCGAATCCGTTGCGTGGCTGGAACGCTTCCTGCACGACTTCGAAGGCACCGTGGTGGCGATTACCCACGACCGTTACTTCCTCGACAACGTTGCGGGCTGGATTCTGGAGCTTGACCGCGGCGAAGGTATTCCATGGGAAGGCAACTACTCCTCCTGGCTGGAGCAGAAAGATCAGCGTCTGGCGCAGGAAGCGTCTCAGGAAGCGGCTCGCCGTAAATCCATTGAGAAAGAGCTGGAGTGGGTGCGTCAGGGCGCTAAAGGCCGTCAGTCTAAGGGTAAAGCCCGTCTGGCACGTTTTGAAGAGCTGAACAACACCGAATACCAGAAGCGTAACGAAACCAACGAACTGTTTATCCCACCTGGAGCACGTCTGGGTGATAAAGTCGTTGAAGTCACCAATCTGCGTAAATCCTACGGCGATCGCGTTCTGATTGACGACCTGAGCTTCTCCGTACCGAAAGGCGCCATCGTCGGCATCATCGGTCCGAACGGCGCGGGTAAATCTACCCTGTTCCGTATGATGTCCGGTCAGGAACAGCCAGACAGCGGCACCATCACACTCGGTGAAACCGTCAAGCTGGCTTCCGTTGACCAGTTCCGTGACGCCATGGACAACAGCAAAACCGTGTGGGAAGAAGTTTCCGGCGGGCTGGATATCATGAAGATCGGCAACACCGAGATGCCAAGCCGCGCCTACGTAGGCCGCTTCAACTTTAAAGGTGTTGATCAGGGTAAACGCGTAGGCGAACTCTCCGGCGGTGAGCGCGGTCGTCTGCACCTGGCGAAGCTGCTGCAGGTTGGCGGCAACATGCTGCTGCTTGATGAACCAACCAACGACCTGGATATCGAAACCCTTCGCGCGCTGGAAAACGCCCTGCTGGAGTTCCCGGGCTGCGCGATGGTCATCTCGCACGACCGTTGGTTCCTCGACCGTATCGCGACCCACATTCTGGATTACCAGGATGAAGGTAAGGTTGAGTTCTTCGAAGGTAACTTTACCGAATACGAAGAGTACAAGAAACGCACGCTGGGCGCAGATGCGCTGGAGCCGAAGCGTATTAAGTACAAGCGTATTTCGAAGTAATTACCGTTAAGCGCCGGATGGCGGCGTTACGCCTCCTCCGGCCTACGAGGTTAGTGCGACGCCGGATAAGCGCAACGCCATCCGGCATTTACGCTATCTCTGCTCGCCCATCAACTCTTTCACCAACTCCACGCAGCGCAGAAATCGACCGTCATAGTCAGGCTCCTGAACGTGCACAAAATTGATATTGTTTTCCTGCAGCATCTCGACCAGCAACGACTGAAACGCTTTTCTGTCAACCGAACTGCCGAGACTGCGTAAGCCATCCGCCACCCATGGAGTATTGTTCTCCAGCAGGATCACCAGGTCAAAGCGATACTCGTCAATCAGGGCCTGCACAAACGGGTGTTCACGCCCTTCATACTTTTTGCAGAAGGCCTGAGTGGTAACAAAATCGGTGTCGATAAACGCCACTTTATTGGCATACTTGACAGCAAAATCAATGTATTGGGCTTGTCCCAGGGCGATTTTATCGTAGTCGGAATACTGCAACGCCATCTCATCACCGCCCAAATGGGAGAAGACGTAATCACGCCCATATTCCCACGCACTGGTAGTGTTAAAGATATTGGCGAGCTTGTTCACCAGCGTCGATTTTCCGCTCGACTCTCCGCCGAGGATCGCCACGGTGCGCACGAAAAACGGCTTCACTTCTGTAGGAATATACTCCCAGTAGCGAAACGGGTTCTCACGGATTTGCCCGCCGCTGATGTTCATAAACGTTCGTTTGGGATCCACCAGCACGGTTTCGATCCCCAGATGTTCCAGATACTGCGGGGCATCTGACTCTTCAGAGGTGTAAATCCAGTTAGGCTGGATCCCTTTCTCCTGCATAAACGTTTTGATCCCGTTGCTCCACACATCCCAACCGTGTGGATACGGCTCCATACCCTCTTCGTTGAAGGCGTGAATACGGATATTTTTCTGATACTTAAAGGTTTGCAGCAGCCAGCGTAGACGATCGGGCACCGTGGGCTGTTGCGACATAGCGCTGTCTTCAAACAGGCTGCGATCGCGCGTGTCGTCATACCCCATGATGATATGCAGTTCATCGACCTGACTACACGCGCGCTGGATAAGATAGATATGGCCGGTATGCAGCGGATAAAACTTACCGAATACCACACCGATATTCTTCTGCTGGCGCGGAAACTCCAGCCCGAGAAACCGGTGCAACGCCTCCAGCTTTTGCGCGCTGGGGCTTTTAATTTTGGCATTCAGCAGTTGACTTAAATATCCCTTGGTCATGCCACTGGCATCTGCCACCTGTTGCAGGGTACAGCCCTTTTGCTTAATGGCAGTTTTCAGATAATCAAATGACACAAGAGCCTCCTGCTGTAAAAATAAACGTAATACCCAATACCGCCGGAAAGACGGCGGGTATTTTATTATAGGTCGTCAAACACGCTTAAAGCATCCGTAAGCTTCTTAACGCCAAAGACCTGCATCCCTTCCGGCACTTTTTTCGGCACGTTGGCGGCAGGAACAATCGCCCGACGAAAGCCGTGCTTCGCCGCTTCGGAAATACGCTCCTGGCCGCTGGGTACCGGACGGATTTCGCCCGCCAGTCCCACTTCGCCAAAGACCACTAAGTCCTGCGGCAGCGGTCGGTCGCGCAGGCTGGAAACCATTGCCAGTAGCAGTGCCAGATCGGCGCTGGTTTCGGTAACCTTCACGCCACCGACCACGTTGACGAACACGTCCTGATCCGCCATCTGCAAGCCGCCGTGACGATGCAGCACGGCCAGCAGAATCGCCAGACGGTTCTGCTCCAGGCCGACCGCCACACGACGCGGATTCGCCATCATCGAATGGTCGACCAGCGCCTGAATCTCCACCAGCAACGGGCGTGTGCCTTCCCAGACCACCATCACTGAACTGCCGGAGGTGACTTCATCGCCACGGCTTAAGAAGATAGCGGAAGGGTTGCTAACTTCACGCAGCCCCTGTTCGGTCATGGCAAAGACGCCCAACTCATTCACCGCGCCAAAGCGATTTTTATGGCTACGCAGAGTACGAAAACGAGAATCGGCGTCGCCGTCGAGCAGAACCGAGCAGTCAATACAGTGCTCCAGCACCTTTGGACCGGCCAGCGAGCCGTCTTTGGTGACGTGGCCGACCATGACAATCGCCACGCCGCGCGTTTTGGCAAAGCGGGTCAGGTAAGCCGCGGTTTCGCGTACCTGTGCCACGCTGCCCGGCGAAGACTGAATGTCCGCCATGTGCATCACCTGAATGGAGTCGATAACCATCAGCCTCGGCTGTTCTTCTTCGGCAATCAGGCAAATTTGTTCGATACTGGTTTCCGACAGCATGTTCAGATTCGCCGTCGGCAGACCGAGTCGATGCGCGCGCATCGCCACCTGTTGCAAAGACTCTTCGCCGGTGACGTACAGGGTTTTCATCTGCTCAGCGAGCTTGCACAGCGTTTGCAGCAGCAGCGTTGATTTCCCTGCGCCGGGGTTACCGCCAATCAGGATGGCGCTGCCGGGCACCACACCGCCGCCCAGCACGCGGTCAAACTCTTTAAATCCGGTGGAAAAACGCGGCAACTCTTCAAGGCTGATATCAGACAGCTTCTGCACTTTTGCGATGCCCGCATTCCCGGCATAGCCGCTGAGCCGCTCGTTACGCGCCACCGTTGGTGACGCGGCAAGGCGTACCTCGGTAATGGTGTTCCAGGCCTGACAGGCGCTGCATTGCCCTTGCCAGCGCGGGTAATCGGCCCCGCATTCGTTACAAACAAAGGCGCGTTTTGGAGCTTTGGCCACGTTTTACCTCTTTCGTTAGCGCGTTTACCGGACAGCGTGGGCGCTTATCCGGCCTACGGTCACTTTGCCATCAGGCAATTAAATCATTTCTGGTTCATGCTGCCAGAGAGAATGCAGAACACGCCCATCAGGTCAGCGTGACGGATCGTAATCTCCGTCTTTTCATTCACTTTGGGTTTGGCATGATACGCTATACCCAGTCCAGCCGTTTTGATCATCGGCAGATCGTTGGCGCCATCGCCGATCGCCACCGTCTGCGCCATTGGGATCTCATACTCCTGCGCCAGGCGAATCAGGGTGTTGGCTTTGTACTGGGCATCGACGATATCGCCGATCACGTTGCCGGTGAATTTACCGTCCATGATCTCCAGCTCGTTTGCCACAGCCGCCGTCAGACGTAGTTTGTTACGCAGATAATCGGCAAAGAAGGTAAAACCGCCGGAGGCAATTGCCACTTTCCAGCCGAGCGTTTCCAGTTTTAACACCAGTTGAGTCAGGCCAGGCATCAGTGGTAGCGTTTCGCGCACCTGGTGCAAAATATTGGCATCAGCGCCCTTCAGCGTCGCCACGCGGCTGCGCAAGCTGGCGGTAAAGTCCAGCTCGCCGCGCATCGCGCGTTCGGTGACTTCCGCAACCATTTCGCCGGTTCCCGCCAGTTTGGCAATTTCATCGATACACTCGATCTGGATAGCCGTTGAATCCATGTCCATCACCAGCAAACCCGGCGTGCGCAAATGCGGAATTTTACCCAGTGGCGCAACATCCAGTTTGGCATCATGCGCCAGTTTTGCCGCACGCGGCGTTAACGAGCCCGCCAGACGAATCACCTGATAATCCTCAACGCACCACGCCGCCACGATCACCATCGCCGCACCCAGTTTGCTCTGGTATTGCGTTAACCGT
The DNA here is from genome assembly GCF_018919545.1 of Citrobacter sp. S46_ASV_140. Lineage (NCBI taxonomy): Bacteria > Pseudomonadati > Pseudomonadota > Gammaproteobacteria > Enterobacterales > Enterobacteriaceae > Citrobacter > Citrobacter sp. S46_ASV_140. The sequence continues at coordinate 210 of NZ_JAHLRC010000045.1, read as the reverse complement.
TGTTTATCCAGCCCACGACCATACAGCAGCCAGCCACTGCGGCCCGCGTGGTAATCCAGCGGCATGACTTCATCACCGCTTAAAGAGAGAGGCAGACCTGGCCACAGAGAAACATCTTCAGGTAGATCGCACCAGGTAATGTTAGGCATTAAAGCTCCTGTAAAATCGTTCGGGTCGGAATCATCAGGGGAAAATAACGCATGAGGCTAC
>NZ_JAHLRC010000044.1:0-33628 GCF_018919545.1 Citrobacter sp. S46_ASV_140 | reverse complement strand
CCAAAGGTAAAGACCTGAACAATGGTTACGGCGACCAGGATATCCTGAAATATGTTGATGTTGGCGCGACCTACTACTTCAACAAAAACATGTCTACCTATGTTGATTACAAAATCAACCTGCTGGATGATAACCAGTTCACCCGTGATGCTCGCATCTCTACCGATGATATCGTAGCGCTGGGTCTGGTTTACCAGTTCTAATCTGCGCTCATGTCGTTAAAAGGCCCTGCGGGGCCTTTTTTAATGCCGTTTTTTCGTCGTACAAACAACGATTTTTGGTGTACTCTTGCGCCCGTTCGCATGAGGATAATTACGTATGGAAGTGAATTTCTATCGCGCAGCACTACTGGCTGTGACGATCTTTTTTGTCGGGTGCGATGAAGCCCCGAAACCTGCCCAGACCACACAACCTGCCACCGTTCTGGAAGGTAAAACCATGGGCACTTTCTGGCGGGTTAGTGCGGTGGGCGTAGATGCCAAACGCGCCGGGGAACTGCAGGCGAAGATCCAGGCTCAGCTGGATGCCGACGATCAGCTTCTCTCTACCTATAAAAATGATTCTGCGTTAATGCGCTTCAACCTGTCGAAAAGCCTGTCGCCATGGCCGGTTAATGATGCTATGGCCGATATCGTGACTTCGGCGCTACGCATTGGCGCAAAAACCGGTGGGGCCATGGATATTACCGTGGGTCCGTTGGTCAATCTGTGGGGCTTTGGCCCGGATCAGCAACCGGTGCATATTCCTACGCAGGCGCAAATTGACGCCGCAAAAGCGCAAACCGGGCTTTCACATCTGAAGGTTGTTAATGAGGCGCATCGGAACTACCTGCAAAAAGATTTGCCCGAGCTGTACGTGGATCTCTCGACCGTTGGCGAAGGTTATGCCGCCGATCATCTGGCACGATTAATGGAGCAGGAAGGGATCGCCCGTTATCTGGTATCCGTTGGTGGAGCATTGAACAGCCGCGGTATGAATGCAGACGGGCTTTCGTGGCGAGTCGCGATTCAGAAACCGACCGATCGCGAAAACGCGGTGCAGGCGATCGTCGACATTAACGGGCATGGCATTAGCACCTCCGGCAGCTACCGTAACTATTATGAGCTGGACGGTAAGCGCCTTTCCCATGTTATTGATCCGCAAACTGGTCGTCCGATTGAACACAACCTGGTATCTGTAACGGTAATCGCACCAACGGCGCTGGAGGCTGACGGTTGGGATACCGGTTTGATGGTTCTCGGTCCGGAAAAGGCCAAAGAGGTGGTGCGTCGTGAAGGACTCGCGGTCTATATGATTATAAAAGAGGGCGAGGGGTTTAAAACCTGGATGTCGCCGCAGTTTAAAAGCTTCCTGCTCAGCGAAAAAAATTAAAAAGCAAGATTGCGGGTTTTCGTATCCGGCTATGGGGACACACTGAGGCTAAGCGCTATGCTTAACAAAGGAGTCCATAATGAAAAATCGTTTACACATAACTGATGATGACCGCTGGCAGTCCGTTGTGGATCGTGACGCCGACGCTGACGGTCAGTTTGTTTTCGCCGTGCAGACCACCGGCATTTTCTGCCGTCCGTCCTGTCGGGCGAAACATGCGCTGCGCAAAAATGTCAGTTTCTTTGCCGATGCCCGGCAGGCGCTGGCCGCCGGTTTTCGTCCCTGTAAACGTTGTCAGCCGGAAAAAGACAGCGCCCACCAGCATCGGCTGGAGAAAATAGCCCACGCCTGCCAGTTACTGGAGCAGGAATCTCCCCTCACGCTGGACGAGCTGGCGCAGCAGGTGGCGATGAGCCCGTATCACTTACATCGCCTGTTCAAAGCCACAACGGGCATGACCCCCAAAGCGTGGCAGCAGTCCTGGCGCGCCCGCCGTCTGCGCGATGCGCTGGCGAAAGGCGTTCCGGTAACGCAGGCAATTCTCAACGCCGGATTTCCCGACAGCAGCAGCTACTACCGAAAAGCGGATCAGACGTTAGGCATGACCGCAAAGCAATTTCGTAAAGGTGGCGACAACGTTTCTGTACGCTATACCCTGGCAGATTGCACTCTGGGTCGCTGTCTGGTGGCGGAAAGCGAACGTGGTATCTGCGCGATCTTACTTGGTGATGATGACGCTACGTTGGTTGCGGATCTGCATGGGTTGTTTCCCGCCGCTCAGGATGTGCCAGCAGATACCGATTTTCAGCAGCGCGTGCGCGAAGTGATCGCCGCAATCAATGCGCGTGACGCGCCGTTATCGCTGCCGCTGGATATCCGGGGAACCGCATTTCAGCAGCAGGTGTGGCAGGCGTTGCGCGCAATTCCGTGCGGCGAAACGATGAGCTACCAGCAACTGGCCAGCGCCATTGGCAAACCGAAGGCGGTGCGTGCGGTGGCCAGCGCCTGTGGGGCGAATAAACTGGCAATCGTCATCCCGTGTCACCGGGTGATCCGCGGCGATGGCGCGCTTTCGGGCTACCGGTGGGGCATTGCGCGCAAAGCACAGTTACTGCAACGTGAAACGACTGGTGAGGAAACATAATGCTCGATCTCTTTGCGGATGCGAAACCCTGGCAGGAGCCGCTGGCGTCAGGCGCGGTTATTCTGCGACGCTTCGCTTTTGACTGCGCACCGTCTCTGCTGCAGGCGATAGCGGCTATCGCCAGACAGTCGCCGTTTCGCCAGATGGTGACGCCCGGCGGCTACACGATGTCGGTGGCAATGACCAACTGCGGTCGTCTGGGTTGGACGACGGATCAACATGGTTACCTTTATTCTCCTTTTGATCCGCTAACCGGCGCGCACTGGCCGCCGCTGCCGGATGCATTCGCTGACCTGTGCCAACAGGCAGCGACGGCGGCGGGCTATGCTGATTTTCAACCCGATGCCTGTCTGATTAACCGCTACACGCCTGGGGCAAAACTGTCCTTACATCAGGATAAAGACGAGCCCGACCTGCGGGCGCCGATTGTCTCGGTGTCGCTAGGATTGCCGGCCATCTTTCAATTTGGCGGCTTGCGCCGTAATGACCCCTTAAAGCGTTTGCTGCTGGAACATGGCGATGTGGTGGTGTGGGGCGGTACTTCGCGGCTGTTTTATCATGGGATCCAGCCGCTTAAGACGGGGTATCATCCGTTGACCGGAGACTGTCGCTACAATCTGACGTTTCGTCAGGCGGGTAAAAAGGAATAAAAATAAGAATTATTATTGCTGTCAGCGAAGAGATGTTTAAACTGCGGGCTGTTATTACTTGTCCGGGTTGTTCGCATGGAACTTTTACTTCTTGTCTGGCGGCAGTATCGCTGGCCATTTATCAGCGTCATGGCGCTCAGCCTCGCCAGCGCTGCGTTGGGGATTGGGCTGATTGCGTTTATCAACCAGCGTCTGATTGAAACGGTCGACACCACGCTGATGGTGCTGCCGGAGTTTCTTGGCCTGTTGCTGCTATTGATGGTTGTTACTCTCGGCTCTCAGCTGGCGTTGACCACGCTCGGCCACCACTTTGTCTACCGTCTGCGTAGCGAATTTATCAAACGTATTCTGGATACCCACGTCGAGCGTATTGAACAGCTTGGCAGCGCCTCGTTGCTGGCCGGTTTAACCAGCGATATTCGCAACATCACCATCGCTTTTGTTCGTCTGCCTGAGCTGGTGCAGGGGATTATCCTGACCATCGGATCGGCGGCGTATCTGGCGATGCTGTCGACCAAAATGCTGCTGGTGACGGCAATCTGGTTGGCAATCACCATCTGGGGGGGATTTGTGCTGGTGGCGCGGGTGTATAAGCACATGGCTACCCTGCGCGAAACCGAAGACAAGTTGTACAACGATTATCAGACGGTGCTGGAAGGGCGCAAAGAGCTGACGCTCAACCGCGAGCGCGCCGAGCATATCTTTAATCAGATGTACGTCCCGGATGCCAAAGAGTACCGTCACCATATTATTCGCGCCGATACCTTCCACCTGAGCGCGGTCAACTGGTCAAACATTATGATGCTGGGCGCCATTGGCCTGGTGTTCTGGATGGCGAATAGTCTGGGCTGGGCGGATACCGCCGTGGCGGCGACTTACTCACTGACGCTGTTATTCCTGCGTACACCGCTGCTCTCTGCCGTTGGCGCGCTACCAACCCTGCTCACTGCGCAGGTGGCTTTCAACAAGCTGAATAAATTCGCACTGGCACCTTTTAAGGCCGAATTCCCGCGGCCAACCGCTTTTCCAAACTGGCAAACGCTGGAACTGCGTAACGTGGTTTTCCACTATCAGGATAATGCCTTTTCCGTAGGGCCGGTAAATCTGACGATTCATCGCGGTGAACTGATCTTCCTGATTGGCGGCAACGGCAGCGGGAAATCTACGCTGGCGATGTTACTGACCGGGCTATACCAGCCGCAGTCAGGTGAAATTTTGCTTGATGGTAAGGCCGTGGCCGTTGAAAAGCCGGAAGATTATCGCAAGCTGTTCTCCGCCGTGTTTACCGACGTCTGGCTGTTCGACAAACTGCTGGGGCCGGAAGGTAAAGAAGCCAATCCGCAGCTGGTAGCGAAGTGGCTGGAACATCTGAAGATGGGTCACAAGCTGGAGATGAACGATGGCCGCATCCTCAATCTGAAGCTGTCGAAAGGACAGAAGAAACGCGTGGCGCTGCTGCTGGCTCTGGCGGAGGAGCGCGACATCATTCTGCTGGATGAATGGGCTGCCGATCAGGATCCCCATTTCCGTCGTGAGTTCTATCAGGTTCTGTTACCGCTGATGCAAGAAATGGGTAAAACTATCTTCGCCATTAGCCATGACGATCACTATTTTATTCACGCCGATCGTCTGCTGGAAATGCGTAACGGACAGTTGAGTGAACTGCTGGGCGATGAGCGTGATGCCGCCTCGCGTGACGCGGTGGCCCGCACTGCGTGATCCCACATGCCGCCGGTTTTTTATCCACCCGGCGGCACTGTTTATTGTTATTTACATAAATCGGCATCATGATTAATGATATTTCATATCATGGATTTATGATTAATGCCTGTAACAAACAAAAACAGCGCCAGACTGCGTGATGAAGAGCGTGCGCGTCTTATCTGGCTGCTGACCACTGATAAAGCCGTTGTTTCAACGCTATTGGGCAAGCTTACCCTGGCTGAGCAATATGACGTCGGCACGTTAGCCGACGATATTGCTGAGGTAGGGGCGCTGGTCGCCCACCTGCCGCCGCCCGATCTGGCGGATACCCTCGAAGCATTACCTTCTGAAGAGCGTCACGCCCTGTGGCGACTGGTCGAAAGTGAAAAGCGCGGTAACGTCCTGCTTGAGGCGTCAGAAAACGTCTGGGACGACCTGATCGATGAGATGAGCGACCGTGAGCTGCTGGATGCGTTGCAATACCTTGATATCGACGAACAGATTTATCTGGTTCAGCACCTCCCTCGTAACCTCACGGGTCGACTGCTGGCGACGTTACCGGCCGAGGAGCGGGCGCGCGTTCGCCAGGTGCTGCACTACGAGAAGAATCGCGTCGGTGCGATTATGGAGTTCGAAGTTATCACCGTGCGTCCGGACGTGACGCTGGAAGTGGTACAACGCTACCTGCGGCGGCTGGGAAAAATGCCGGAGAACACCGATAAACTCTTCGTGACCGACCGCAATAAAGTGCTGGTCGGGGAACTGACGCTCACCTGTATTCTGCTCAATGATGTGCAGCGAAAAGTCAGCGAGGTGATGGAAGATGATCCGCTCACCTTTTCTCCGGAAGATATCGCCGAACACGCCGCGCGAACCTTTGAACGTGACGACCTGGTCAGTGCCGCGGTCGTTGACTCTTCAGGTAAACTGATGGGCCGTTTAACCATCGATGAGATCGTCGATGTGGTCTATGAAGAAACCGATACCGATCTGCGTCGAATGGGCGGCTTAAGCGCCGGAGAGGATGTGTTTGCCCCCGTCACGAAAGCGGTAAAAACCCGCTGGGCGTGGTTGGCCGTTAACCTTTGTACCGCCTTTATCGCTTCGCGAGTGATCGACGGCTTTGAACATACAATTTCGCAACTGGTCGCGCTGGCCTCGCTGATGCCGATTGTGGCGGGGATCGGCGGCAACACCGGGAATCAAACCATCACCATGATTGTTCGCGCGCTGGCGTTACAAAATATTCAGCCGGGAAACCTGACGTTTTTGATCCTACGCGAAATGGGCGTGGCGTTGATTAATGGCCTCGTGTGGGGCGGAATTATGGGCGGCATTACCTGGTGGCTGTACGATGACATGGCGCTCGGCGGCGTGATGACCCTGGCGATGATGCTCAATTTGCTGATGGCGGCGTTGATGGGCGTTATTATTCCGATGACGATGGTGAAGCTCGGGCGCGACCCGGCGGTCGGCTCGAGCGTCATGATTACGGCAATCACCGATACCGGAGGTTTCTTTATTTTTCTCGGTCTGGCAACGCTGTTTCTGATGTAGCCGCACGTTTGCCTCTGACGATACGCGGCAGAATGAGCATCGTCATCACCCCGGCAACCACGCCAAGCGCCAGGTTGCCGGTTGACACCGTTGCCGCGACGGTCATCAGCATCACCAGCGTTTCAGTAACGGGGAGTTGCCGCAGCGTAGCGGGCTGGATGCTGTGCCAATTGAAGGTTTTCACCGCCACAATCACCATAATTCCTGCCAGCACCGACATGGGGATTTTCGCCATTACTTCGCTTAACGCGGTGACCAGCAACAACAGCACCAGCCCGGCGGCGACCGTCGAGACGCGGCTGCGTCCTTTGCCCATCTCGACGTTAACGATGGTTTGACCAATCATCGCACACCCGGCGATGCCGCCATAAAAACCGGCCAGAATATTGGCTATCCCCAGCCCGGCACTCTCGCGATTCTTATTCGACGGCGTAACCGTCAGGTCATCCACCAGACGGGCGGTTAACAGCGACTCCATTAATCCGACAAAAGCGATGCTCAGCGCGCAGGGCCAGATAATCGCCAGCGTTTGCAGGTTGAGTGGTACCAATAACTGCGTGAATCCCGGCAGGCCGCCGCGCATTGAACCTTCGTCACCGACGGTCGGTAATAGTTGTCCGCTGGTGACAGTGAACACCGTCAGCAGCACGATGGCGATAAGCGGCGCGGGGATCGCTTTAATAAACCGCGGAACCCACAGCACAATCAACAGGGTCAGGACAAACAGCCCCCAGATTAGCTGGCTTTTACCCCAGAAATGCGGGACCTGGGCAAAGAAAATCAAAATACCCAGCGCGTTCACAAAACCGGTCATGACGGCTGTAGGAATGAATCGCATCAGACGCGCCATCCCCAATACGCCAAACAGGATCTGAATAATCCCGGCCAGCACCACCGCAGGCAGGATGTACTGGACGCCGTGTTGATGCACCATCGGGCCAATCACCAGCGCGACCGATCCTGCCGCTGCGGTAACCATTGCCGGACGGCCACCTAAAAATGACATTGCCAGGCACAGTACGACTGAGGCTATCAGGCTGACTTTAGGATCGACGCCGGCGATAACGGAAAAAGAGATCACTTCCGGGATCAGCGCCAGGGCGGTTACCACACCGGCCAGCGTTTCGCGAACCAGTAAACGGGGTTGGCGCAGCACTGCGCGCGTCGCGTGCTCCGCTACTGCGACAGAGGTGGGTTGAGTTGCAGACATCGTTACTCTTAGGTCAAAAATGGCCCGATACAGCAGACCGACAGGCATCCGTGCGGTGAATAGCAAAGCGCAGCATAGTACCTGTCTGACGGATCGGTTTCCAGAAATGATTGTCAATAACCGTATAAACTATCAACTTATTAATAACATTTTTAAAAATTAAATATAATTTATAAACAATATTTAAATATTTTTACTTAAGTGTTACCGTTGATGCCGCTCGATTTTCACCTGCATTAAAAGCAAAAAGCGATACTAAAAGTAAGGCATTAACATTATGAAAAAAGTGACTGCCATGCTCTTCACCATGGCCGTTGGGCTGAATGTTGTCTCGATGGCGGCAAAAGCGAAAGCGGCGGAAGAGCAGGAAACGGATGTACTGTTGATTGGCGGCGGCATCATGAGCGCCACGTTGGGAACCTATTTACAGGAGCTGGAACCGCAATGGTCAATGACCATGGTTGAGCGACTGGATGGTGTAGCGCAGGAAAGCTCAAACGGCTGGAATAACGCCGGAACAGGCCACTCCGCACTGATGGAGCTGAACTACACGCCTAAAAAGGCCGACGGTAGCATCAGCATTGAAAAGGCAGTCGAAATCAACGAAGCCTTCCAGATCTCCCGCCAGTTTTGGGCCTATCAGGTCAATAATGGCGTAATGCATGAACCACGCTCATTTATCACCACCGTTCCGCACATGAGTTTTGTCTGGGGTGACGAGAACGTGAACTTCCTGCGTGCCCGTTACACCGCACTGCAGCAGAGCACGTTATTCCGTGGCATGCGTTATTCCGAAGATCACGCGCAGATTAAAGAGTGGGCGCCGCTGGTCATGGAAGGCCGCGATCCGAAGCAGAAAGTCGCGGCAACGCGTACCGAGATTGGTACTGACGTAAACTACGGCGAAATCACGCGCCAGCTGATTGCCTCGTTGCAGAAAAAGCCCAACTTTGCGCTGCAGCTGAGTACCGAAGTGCGTGGCTTTAAACGCAATGCCGACAATAGCTGGACCGTCACGGTCGCCGATCTGAAAAATAACGAAGCGGAACACGATATCAAGGCGAAGTTTGTCTTTATCGGTGCCGGTGGCGCTGCGCTGAAGCTGTTGCAGGAAACCGACATTCCGGAAGCGAAAGGTTATGCCGGATTCCCGGTTGGCGGGCAGTTCCTGGTTGCGGATAATCCGGACGTGGTGAATCGCCACCTGGCGAAAGTGTACGGTCAGGCCTCCGTTGGCGCGCCGCCGATGTCCGTGCCGCACATCGATACCCGTATCCTTGATGGCAAGCGCGTCGTGCTGTTTGGGCCATTCGCGACATTCTCCACCAAGTTCCTGAAAAACGGTTCATTGTGGGATCTGCTCAGCTCGACCACCACCTCGAACTTTATGCCGATGGTCAACGTGGGTCTGGATAACTTCGATCTGGTGAAATATCTGGTAAGCCAGGTGATGCTCAGCGATGACGACCGTTTTGCCGCGCTGCAAGAGTACTATCCGCAGGCGAAAAAAGAAGACTGGCGTTTATGGCAGGCGGGCCAGCGTGTGCAGATCATTAAAAGTGATGCGGAGAAGGGCGGTGTGCTGCGTCTGGGTACCGAAGTCGTCAGCGATAAAGAGGGCACCATTGCCGCGCTGCTGGGCGCTTCTCCGGGTGCATCAACCGCGGCGCCGATTATGCTGCATCTGATGGAAAAAGTGTTTAAAGATAAAGTGGCCAGCCCTGAGTGGCAGGCGAAACTGAAAACCATTATTCCGTCTTATGGTACCAAGCTGAACGGTAACGTTGAAGCTACGGAACAAGAGCTGCAATACACCAGTGATGTTCTGGGGCTGAAATATGACAAGCCGCAGGCTGCTGATGAAGCGCCGAAACCTCAGCTGAAACCTCAGGCGCAACCGCAGCCTGAGCAGAAAACTGTAGCGGATATCGCACTGTAAATAAAATGCCGGATAAGGCGGTACGCCGCCCTCCGGCACATTCTTACTTATCGCGCGACTGCGTCCTGAATCTTCTCTTCCGCTTTCCAGATACGGTATTTCACTTCCACGTTCTCCGGCGTATAGACCACAATCGGTAACTTGCTGTTGTAGCGCAGCATGCCGTCATCACCCAGATACGCGGTAATAAATTTCTTCTCTTTCTTACCGTCAGGGCAGGCCATCATGGTTGAAACCGGAGACGTCACTTTGTCGAAGACATAGTAGTCATATCCCCAACCTTCCAGCGTTTTGCTGTCCAGTTCTCCGCCCAGGCGGTGTTGGTTGCAGTCAACTTCCAGCGTTTGTCCGATCAGCAGTTCTACTTTCAGAGTAGATTCATCTTTCTCAGGGGTAAGCTGAATAACCTGGCGCTTCATACCCTTTTCCGCCTTAGGATAAGGGGCGACTTTTTCCAGCGGCTGAGCGCCGGCATCGTTACTGGCAGCCCATGCAGAGGCGCTGGCAAAGGCGGCGAAAAGTACGGCAGGGACAATTGTTTTCATCTTATTGTTCACAGTGTTTCCTTTCTTCTGTCTTATGAACGAGTCTGGGGCAGGTTAACATATTTACATAATCGATTAATCTGGATTTACTTATAATTTAAGTGTATTTGGTAGAGGTCTGCTTTCAGATTAGCGATATATTCTAAGAATAATCTTAATTATAAAATCATTCTCTTTTTGAGAGGTTCGTTATATACAGTGTTATATAACTCATTGAAATGTGAGCAAAAGCGCATTTTTTCCCGCCAACTCAACACTCCTTTGATCCGGCAACAGCATTTACCCCGATTGGGGTATGCACCTCTAACACATCCTGAAATATCTTACGACTAAAAATAACTACTCATAAATAGTGCAGTTTTTTATGGCGTTCAACCCACCAGCGGAGGGCGTCATTATGGAAGGACAATGTCATGGTTGATTTATCCCGTCGAGGCATGTTGACAGGCAGTTGGCGAAACGCCAACTCAGGGATCCGTCCGCCCTGGAGCAAGGAAGACTCTCACTTTCTGGCCCATTGCCTTCGTTGTGACGCCTGCATCCAGGCGTGTGAAACCGACATCTTGCAGCGAGGCCAGGGCGGTTACCCTAGCGTAAATTTCAAACACGGCGAGTGTAGCTTTTGCTATGCCTGCGCAGAGGCCTGTTCTGAATCCCTTTTTCTTCCGCGCCACACCAGGGCATGGGATCTGAATTTTACGATTGGGGAAAACTGTCTCGCACATCAGTCTGTTGAATGTCATCGCTGTCAGGATAGCTGTGAACCCATGGCTATAACCTTTCGTCCCACGCTGTCCGGCATTTATCAGCCGCAGCTTGACAATCAGGACTGTAACGGATGTGGCGCATGTGTCGCTATCTGCCCGGTATCAGCCATTAACGCGGAGTACAACCATGGACAATAACTGGCAGGTCTGCAGCCTGGTCGTTCAGGCCAAAAGTCAGCATATCAATGATATCGCCACGCAGTTGCGTTCATTCCCAGGTTGCGAAGTTGCACTCAGCGATGTGGAAAGCGGTCAACTGATCGTGGTGGTGGAAGCTGAGCACAGCGAAACGTTAATGAAAACTATTGAGTCAGTGCGCAACGTTGCGGGCGTGCTGGCGGTGTCGCTGGTTTATCACCAGCAGGATGAGCAAGGTGAGGAAACACCATGAAACTCAGTCGTCGTAGCTTTATGAAAGCTAACGCCGTTGCGGCCGCTGCGGCGGCTGCCGGGTTAAGCGTGCCGGGCGTAGCCCGTGCGGTAGTCGGTCAGCAAGAAGCCATCAAATGGGACAAAGCCCCGTGCCGTTTTTGCGGGACGGGCTGTGGCGTATTGGTCGGGACGCAGCAAGGGCGTGTTGTGGCATGCCAGGGCGATCCGGATGCGCCGGTTAACCGTGGGCTTAACTGCATCAAAGGTTACTTCCTGCCGAAAATCATGTACGGAAAAGACCGTTTAACGCAGCCGATGCTGCGCATGAAGGACGGTAAGTATCACAAAGAAGGCGAGTTCACCCCGATTAGCTGGGACCAGGCCTTTGACGTGATGGAAGAGAAATTCAAAACGTCCCTGAAAGAGAAAGGCCCGGAGTCTATCGGTATGTTCGGCTCGGGTCAGTGGACGATTTGGGAAGGTTATGCCGCTGCCAAATTGTTTAAAGCGGGTTTCCGTTCGAATAACATCGACCCGAACGCGCGTCACTGCATGGCGTCAGCGGTAGTCGGCTTTATGCGTACCTTCGGTATGGATGAACCGATGGGCTGCTATGACGATATCGAGCATGCAGATGCTTTCGTCCTGTGGGGCGCGAATATGGCGGAGATGCACCCGATCCTGTGGTCGCGCATCACCAACCGTCGTCTGTCCGATCCCAATGTTAATGTCGCGGTGCTCTCCACCTTCCAGCACCGCAGCTTTGAGCTGGCGGATAACGGCATGGTCTTCACGCCGCAAACCGATCTGGTGATCCTCAACTACATCGCTAACTACATCATTCAAAACAATGCGATCAACCAGGATTTCTTTAGCAAGCACGTTAATCTGCGTAAAGGCGTGACGGACATTGGCTACGGTCTGCGTCCAACCCATCCGCTGGAAAAAGCGGCGAAAAACCCGGGATCCGATGCCTCTGAGCCGATGAGCTTTGAGGATTACAAAGCCTTTGTTGCCGAGTACACGCTGGATAAAACCGCCGAAATGACCGGCGTACCGAAAGATCAGCTGGAACAGCTGGCGCAGCTGTATGCCGATCCGAAGAAAAAAGTCATCTCCTACTGGACGATGGGCTTCAACCAGCATACCCGCGGCGTGTGGGCCAACAACCTGGTCTATAACCTGCACCTGTTGACCGGTAAAATCTCCCAGCCAGGCTGCGGTCCGTTCTCTTTGACCGGTCAGCCTTCCGCCTGCGGTACCGCGCGTGAAGTCGGTACGTTCTCCCACCGTCTGCCTGCGGACATGGTGGTTACGAACGAAAAACACCGCGATATCTGCGAGAAGCACTGGAATATTCCGGCGGGGACCATTCCGGCAAAAATCGGTCTGCATGCCGTGGCACAAGACCGTGCGCTGAAAGATGGCAAGCTCAATGTCTACTGGGCGATGTGTACCAACAACATGCAGGCCGGTCCGAACATCAACGAAGAGCGTATGCCGGGCTGGCGCGATCCGCGCAACTTCATCATCGTCTCCGATCCGTACCCGACGGTCAGTGCTCTGTCGGCCGACCTGATCCTGCCGACCGCGATGTGGGTAGAGAAAGAAGGTGCTTACGGTAACGCGGAACGCCGTACACAGTTCTGGCGTCAGCAGATTAAAGCGCCGGGTGAATCGAAATCGGATCTGTGGCAACTGGTGCAGTTCTCTCGTCGCTTCAAAACAGAAGAAGTGTGGCCGGAAGCGCTGTTGGCACAGAAACCGGAACTGCGCGGCAAAACGCTGTATGACGTACTGTTTGCCACGCCTGCAGTGACGAAATTCCCGGTGGCTGAACTGGCTGAAGATCAGTTGAACGATGAATCCCGCGAGCTGGGCTTCTATCTGCAAAAAGGGTTGTTCGAAGAGTACGCCTGGTTTGGTCGTGGTCACGGGCATGACCTTGCGCCATTTGACGATTACCACAAAGCGCGCGGTTTACGCTGGCCGGTCGTTGAGGGCAAAGAGACCCAGTGGCGCTACAGCGAAGGCAACGACCCTTACGTGAAAGCGGGTGAAAGCTACAAGTTCTACGGTAAGCCGGACGGCAAAGCGGTCATCTTCGCGCTGCCATTTGAACCTGCCGCAGAAGCGCCGGATAAAGAGTACGACCTGTGGCTGTCTACCGGACGTGTGCTGGAGCACTGGCATACCGGCAGCATGACGCGTCGCGTACCTGAGCTGCACCGTGCTTTCCCGGAAGCTGTGCTGTTTATCCATCCGCTGGATGCAAAAGCACGCGATCTGCGCCGTGGCGACAAAGTCAAAGTGGTTTCCCGTCGTGGTGAAGTTATCTCGATAGTTGAAACGCGCGGGCGTAACCGTCCACCGCAGGGGCTGGTCTACATGCCGTTCTTCGACGCCGCACAGCTGGTGAACAACCTGACGCTGGATGCGACGGATCCGCTCTCCAAAGAGACGGATTTCAAGAAGTGCGCTGTGAAACTGGCGAAGGTGTAACGCGTTATGTCCCGGTCAGCAAAACCCCAAAATGGCCGCCGCCGCTTTCTGCGCGATATGGTTCGCGCAGCGGGCGGACTGGCCGTCGTTGGCGTGGCGCTGGGGTTGCAACAGCAAACCGCACGTGCAACCGGCGTGCGGCTACGCCCGCCAGGCGCAATGAGCGAGGAGGCATTCGCCAGTGCCTGCGTGCGCTGTGGTCAGTGCGTTCAGGCCTGCCCGTATGACACGCTGAAGCTGGCGACGCTGGCCTCAGGGCTGGCTGCCGGTACGCCGTATTTTGTCGCGCGTGATATTCCCTGCGAAATGTGTGAAGACATTCCGTGCGCCAAAGTTTGCCCCAGCGGTGCGTTGGACAGGGACATTGAATCTATTGACGATTCACGCATGGGGCTGGCGGTACTGCTTGATCACGAAAACTGCCTCAACTATCAGGGATTACGCTGCGACGTTTGCTATCGCGAATGCCCGAAAATCGATGAGGCTATCACCCTGGAGCTGGACCGCAACATGCGTACCGGCAAGCATGCGCGGTTTATTCCGACCGTACACAGCGACGCCTGTACCGGCTGCGGGAAATGCGAAAAAGTCTGCGTCCTGGAGCAGCCAGCAATAAAAGTGCTGCCCCTGTCGCTGGCGAAAGGGGAGTTAGGACACCATTACCGCTTCGGTTGGCTGGAGGGGAACAATGGCAAATCGTAAACGTGACGCCGGGCGTGAAGCGCAGGTAAAAAAAGGATGGTGGAAGAGTCATCGCTGGCTGGTGCTGCGTCGTCTGAGCCAGTTTCTGATACTGGCGATGTTCCTTAGCGGCCCGTGGCTTGGTGTCTGGATCCTGCATGGCAATTACAGTAGCAGCCTGTTGCTGGACTCCATCCCGTTCACCGATCCGCTGATTACCCTGCAAAGCCTGGCCAGCGGACACCTGCCGGCGACGGTTGCGTTAATGGGGGCGGTCATCATCACGGTGCTGTATGCCCTGGCGGGTAAGCGACTGTTTTGCAGTTGGGTTTGTCCCATGAACCCTGTCACCGATTTAGCCAGTTGGTTGCGCAGAAGGTTTGACCTGAATCAGTCTGCAACCCTGCCGCGCCATATACGGTACGTCCTGCTGGTGGTTATCCTGGTCGGTTCCGCCGTGACCGGTACGCTGCTGTGGGAGTGGATAAACCCAGTCTCTCTGCTCGGACGGAGCCTGGTCATGGGATTTGGCAGCGGGGCGCTGCTGATCCTCGCGCTGTTTTTATTTGATCTACTGGTCGTTGAGCATGGCTGGTGCGGGCATCTTTGCCCACTGGGTGCGCTGTATAGCGTGGTGGGGAGTAAAGGTGCATTAACCGTTTCGGCAAAAGAACGTAACAGATGTAACCGCTGTATGGATTGTTTTCATGTTTGCCCGGAACCGCATGTGCTACGTGCGCCGGTGCTGGATGAGCAAAGTCCGGTGCAGGTAACCAGCCGCGATTGCATGGCCTGCGGTCGCTGTGTGGATGTCTGTTCTGAGGATGTTTTTACAATAACAACACGATGGAGTTCGGGAGCGAAATCATGAAAAGCCATGACCTGATTAAAGCGCTGAGTCAATGGACGGCTGCGCTGGCCCTGGTAGTCAGTGGGGCCGTTTGGGCTGCAAACGGAGTGGATCTGAGTCAGTCACCGGAAGTCTCAGGGACACAAGAAGGGGCGATTCGCATGCCGAAAGAGCAAGTGCGTATGCCGCTGAACTATGTGAATCAGCCGCCGATGGTTCCGCACAGCGTTGAAGGGTATCAGGTGACGACTAACACTAACCGCTGCCTGCAATGTCACGGTGTGGAAAGCTATCGCACCACCGGTGCGCCGCGCATCAGTCCGACGCACTTTATGGACAGCGACGGTAAGGTATTGGCTGAAGTCGCGCCGCGTCGTTATTTCTGCCTGCAATGTCACGTGCCGCAGGCTGACGCCGCGCCGATTGTTGAAAATACCTTCACCCCCTCGAAAGGTTACGGGAAATAAGAGGTCATTATGGAAAATTCTAACCGTAAACCAGGCTGGATTAAGCGCGTCTGGCAATGGTGGCGTCGCCCCAGCCGTCTGGCGCTCGGCACGCTGTTGTTAATCGGCTTTGTGGGCGGCATTATTTTCTGGGGCGGCTTTAATACCGGTATGGAAAAGGCCAATACAGAAGAGTTCTGCATTAGCTGTCACGAAATGCGCAATACGGTGTACCAGGAATACATGGAAACCGTACACTACAACAACCGTAGTGGTGTGCGAGCGACTTGCCCTGATTGCCACGTCCCACATGAGTGGGGTCCGAAAATGATTCGTAAGATCAAGGCCAGTAAAGAGCTGTACGCGAAAGCACTGGGGCTGATAGATACACCGCAGAAATTTGAAGACCATCGTTTAACGATGGCGCAAAATGAGTGGCGGCGTATGAAAGATAACAATTCGCAAGAGTGTCGAAACTGTCACAACTTCGAGTTTATGGATTTAACCGCCCAGAAAGGCGTTGCGGCCAAAATGCACGACCAGGCCGTGAAAGACGGGCAAACCTGTATTGACTGTCATAAAGGGATAGCGCACAAACTGCCTGATATGCGCGAAGTCAAACCGGGATTTTAACAGGATGTAGATAACCAGGTATGCTTGAAGCCAGAGAATTACTTTGCGAGCGGGATGACAGAATACTGTTCAGCGATTTGTCATTTCGCGTCAACGCAGGGGAATGGGTACAAATTACCGGCAGCAACGGCGCAGGGAAAACCACTTTGCTGCGGTTACTTACCGGGCTGGCGCGTCCCGACGCAGGGGAGGTTTGCTGGCAAGAGCAACCGCTGCATCACGTGCGGGACAGCTACCATCAACAACTGCTGTGGATCGGACATCAGCCGGGGATAAAAACCCGGCTTTCGGCGTTGGAAAACCTGCGTTTCTTTCACCATGACGGCGACATCGCACAGTGTCTGGCTGCGCTGGCGCAGGCGGGGCTTGCCGGATATGAAGACATCCCGGTGAATCAACTCTCCGCCGGACAACAGCGCCGCGTGGCGCTGGCCCGTTTGTGGCTGACCCGCGCCCGGCTGTGGATCCTCGACGAACCCTTTACCGCCATTGATGTGAACGGCGTTGAGCGACTGACTCAGCGTATGGCGCAGCATACGGAGCAGGGCGGTATTGTTATTCTCACCACCCACCAACCGCTCAATGTAGAGACCGATAAAGTGCGACGTATTGCGCTGACCAGCGAGAGGGCAACGCAATGATGTGGCGAATCTTCCGTTTAGAACTACGAGTTGCGTTTCGTCATAGTGCGGAAATCGCCAATCCTTTATGGTTCTTCCTGATTGTTATTACGCTGTTCCCGCTGAGCATTGGGCCGGAGCCGCAACTGCTGGCACGTATTGCACCGGGCATCATCTGGGTTGCGGCGCTGCTGGCGTCGTTGCTGGCGCTGGAGCGCCTGTTTCGTGATGATCTGCAGGACGGCAGCCTTGAGCAACTGATGCTGCTGCCGTTGCCGCTGCCGGCAGTGGTGCTGGCGAAAGTGATGGCGCACTGGGTCGTGACCGGCCTGCCGCTGCTGATCCTCTCGCCGCTGGTGGCGTTGCTGCTGGGCATGGATATGTACGGCTGGAAAATTATGGCGCTGACCTTGTTACTCGGGACGCCGACGCTGGGCTTCCTCGGCGCGCCGGGCGTGGGGTTGACGGTGGGCTTAAAGCGCGGCGGCGTGCTGTTAAGCGTGCTGGTACTCCCGCTCACCATACCCTTACTGATTTTTGCGACCGCGGCGATGGATGCGGCTTCCATGCACTTACCGGTTGAAGGGTACATGGCGATTCTGGGCGCGTTGCTGGTCGGCAGCGCCACGCTAAGCCCGTTTGCCACAGCTGCGGCGTTACGGATCAGCGTGCAGTAGCGCAGTTGAGATATGCAGGCCGGGCAAGGCGCCCCGGCACAACGGATATTAATTTACGGAGTCTGGTGACTGAACTATGTGGAAAACACTTCATCAATTGGCGATGCCTCCTCGGCTCTATCAGATCTGCGGCTGGTTTATCCCGTGGCTGGCGATTGCCAGCGCGGTGGTACTGATAACCGGGTTGATCTGGGGCTTTGGCTTCGCGCCTGCGGATTATCAGCAGGGGCAGAGCTATCGCATTATTTATCTGCACGTTCCGGCAGCAATCTGGTCGATGGGTATTTATGCATCGATGGCCGTTGCCGCGTTTATTGGCCTGGTCTGGCAGATGAAAATGGCCAATCTGGCGCTGGCCGCGATGGCGCCCATTGGTGCCGTGTTTACCTTTATTGCGCTGGTGACGGGCTCTGCATGGGGCAAACCGATGTGGGGCACCTGGTGGGTCTGGGATGCCCGACTCACCTCTGAACTGGTGCTGCTGTTTCTCTACGTTGGCGCCATTGCGCTGTGGCATGCCTTTGACGACCGCCGTCTGGCTGGTCGCGCTGCCGGCATTCTGGTGCTGATTGGCGTGGTCAACTTGCCGATTATTCACTACTCGGTCGAGTGGTGGAATACGCTGCATCAGGGGTCGACCCGTATGCAGCAGAGTATCGATCCGGCAATGCGCGCGCCGCTGCGTCTGGCGATCGTCGGCTACCTGTTACTGTTTGTCACGCTGGTGCTGATGCGCATGCGTAACCTGATTTTGATGATGGAAAAACGCCGCCCGTGGGTGAGCGAACTGATCTTAAAAAGAGGCCGCCAATGACCCCTGCATTTGCATCATGGAGTGATTTTTTCGCGATGGGCGGTTACGCCTTGTATGTCTGGCTGGCTGTGGCGATGAGCATTGTCCCGCTGGTGGCGCTGGTGCTGCATTCTGCGTTACAGCATCGTGCAATCTTACGCGGTGTCGCGCAGCAGCGGGCGAGAGAAGCGCGCATGCGCGCGGCGCAAGTGCAACGGGAGGCGGCGTGAATATTCGACGTAAAAATCGGTTATGGATAGCCTGCGCGGTCCTGGCAGGTCTGGCTTTGACCATTTCGCTGGTACTCTACGCGCTGCGTTCCAATATCGACCTGTTCTATACGCCGGGAGAAATACTCTACGGGAAGCGCGAAACGCAGCAAATGCCTGAAGTCGGCCAGCGCCTGCGCGTGGGCGGTATGGTAATGCCTGGCAGCGTAAAGCGCGATCCGCAGTCGTTGAAGGTGAATTTCAGCATCTATGACGCCGAAGGTGTGGTGGATGTCACCTATGAAGGCATTCTGCCGGATCTGTTCCGCGAAGGGCAGGGCGTCGTCGTTCAGGGCGAACTGGACGGGGGAAATCATGTGCAGGCCAAAGAAGTGCTTGCTAAACATGATGAAAATTACACCCCGCCGGAAGTCGAAAAAGCGATGCAGGAAAACCACCGTCGCCCGGAAAGTGTTTATAAGGATAAAACGTCATGATGCCTGAAATTGGCAATGCGCTGTTGTGCCTTGCGCTTGGCGTTGCATTACTGCTGTCGGTCTATCCGCTGTGGGGCGTAGCGCGCGGCGACGTGCGGATGATGGCCTCCGCGCGTCCCTTTGCCTGGGTACTGTTTATCTGTGTGATGGGGGCGTTCCTGATTCTGGTCAACGCCTTCGTGGTTAATGACTTTACCGTGACCTACGTCGCCAGCAACTCCAACACCCAGCTTCCGGTCTGGTATCGGGTGGCGGCGACGTGGGGGGCGCATGAAGGCTCGCTGCTGCTGTGGGTGCTGCTGATGAGCGGCTGGACGTTCGCCGTTGCAGCGTTCAGCCAGCGCATGCCGCTGGATATCGTCGCCCGCGTGCTTGCGGTCATGGGAATGGTCAGCGTCGGTTTCCTGCTGTTTATTCTGTTTACCTCCAACCCGTTTGCCCGCACGTTGCCGAACTTCCCGATTGAAGGACGTGACCTGAACCCGCTGTTGCAGGATCCGGGGCTGATTTTCCATCCGCCGCTGCTGTACATGGGGTATGTCGGCTTCTCGGTCGCCTTTGCGTTTGCGATTGCTGCGCTGATGAGCGGTCGACTGGACAGCACATTCGCCCGTTTTTCGCGTCCGTGGACGCTGGCGGCGTGGGTGTTTCTGACGCTGGGCATTGTGCTCGGTTCGGCCTGGGCCTATTACGAGCTGGGCTGGGGCGGCTGGTGGTTCTGGGATCCGGTTGAAAACGCCTCGTTTATGCCATGGCTAGTGGGAACGGCGCTGATGCACTCGTTGTCGGTAACCGAACAGCGCGCCAGCTTTAAAGCCTGGACGCTGTTGCTGTCAATCTGCGCATTCTCACTTTGTCTGTTAGGTACTTTCCTGGTGCGCTCCGGCGTACTGGTGTCGGTACATGCTTTCGCCTCCGATCCGTCGCGCGGGATGTTTATTCTGGCCTTTATGGTGCTGGTAATTGGCGGCTCCCTGCTGCTGTTTGCGGTGCGCGGTCACAAGGTTCGCTCACGGGTGAACAACGCGCTGTGGTCGCGTGAATCACTGCTGCTGGGGAATAACGTCCTGCTGATTGCCGCCATGCTGGTGGTGCTACTGGGCACGCTGCTGCCGCTGGTGCACAAACAGCTGGGGCTGGGCAGCATTTCGATTGGCGAGCCGTTTTTCAACACCATGTTCACCTGGCTGATGGCGCCGTTCGCACTGTTGTTGGGGATTGGGCCATTAGTGCGCTGGGGCCGTGACCGACCGCGTAAACTGAAAACGCTATTGCTTATCGCGTTTGTCACCACCCTTGTTCTGTCGCTGCTGCTGCCGTGGCTGCTTGAGGATCGCATTGCCGCCATGACAGTGGTGGGGCTGGCGATGGCGTGCTGGATATTCGTACTGGCGATGTCCGAAGCGTTCCTGCGTATTTCCCGTGGGACAAAGCTAACGCCAAGCTACTGGGGCATGGTATCGGGTCACGTCGGGCTGGCGATTACCATTGTTGGTATTGCCTTTAGCCAGAACTACAGCGTTGAACGCGATGTGCGCATGAAAGCGGGTGATAGCGTTAGTATCCATAACTATCAGTTCACTTTCCGCGAAGTGAAAGATATTACCGGGCCAAACTACCGGGGCGGCGTTGCCATTATTGGCGTTACCCGAGATGGTAAGCCGGAAGCCACGCTGCATGCGGAAAAACGCTTCTATAACAGCACCAGTTCGATGATGACCGAAGCGGCAATTGACGGCGGATTCACGCGCGATCTGTACGCTGCGCTGGGTGAAGAACTGGATAATGGCGCATGGGCTGTACGCCTGTACTACAAACCGTTTATTCGCTGGATTTGGGCCGGAGGATTGCTGATGGCGCTGGGCGGGTTGTTCTGCCTGTTTGATCCACGCTATCGCCAGCGGACGCGTCCTCGCGCCGCGGTGCAAAAAAATGCGTCGGAGGCTGTATGAAGCGCAACGCACTGTTAATTCCGTTTATTATTTTTCTCATCATTGCGGCGGCGCTGTTGTGGCAGCTCGCGCGTAACGCTCAGGGGGACGATCCCACTAATCTGGAATCGGCGCTGATCGGCAAACCTGTTCCGACATTCCGCCTGGAGTCACTGGAAAATCCGGGTCAGCACTATCAGGCCGATGTGCTGACGCAGGGCAAACCGGTATTGCTGAACGTCTGGGCGACCTGGTGCCCAACCTGTCGCGCCGAGCATCAGTATCTGAATCAGCTGTCTGCGCAAGGCGTGCGGGTAGTGGGTCTGAACTATAAAGATGATCGTCAGAAAGCCATTGTCTGGCTGAAAGAGCTGGGTAATCCTTACTCATTAAGTCTGTTTGACGGCGACGGTATGCTCGGTCTGGATCTTGGCGTGTACGGTGCTCCGGAGACGTTCCTGATCGACGGCAAAGGCATTATTCGCTATCGCCATGCCGGCGATCTGAACGCCCGGGTGTGGGAGAGCGAGATCAAACCGTTATGGGACAAGTACAGTAAGGAGGCTGCGCAATGAGATTTTTACTGGGCCTGCTAATGCTGGTTATCTCGGGATCCGCGCTTGCGACTATCGACGTGATGCAGTTTAAGGACGAAGCGCAGGAGCAGCAGTTCCGCCAGCTTACTGAACAACTGCGTTGTCCTAAATGCCAGAACAACAGCATTGCCGATTCTAACTCGATGATTGCCACCGACCTGCGTCAGAAAGTGTACGAACTGATGCAGGAAGGAAAAAGCCAGAAAGAAATTGTCGATTACATGGTGGCGCGCTACGGCAACTTCGTCACGTACGATCCGCCGTTAACGCCGCTCACCGTGCTGCTGTGGGTGATGCCGGTGGTAGCGATTGGTCTGGGGGGCTGGATTATTTTCGCCCGTACTCGCCGACGCGTTCGGGTGAAACAGGAAGCGTTTCCTGACGATGTTATTCCGAATGGCAAGCGCGGTGGATTCGGGTTGTTTGTGCCTGGTATCGTGGTGGCGCTGGTGGTTGGCGCAGTAAGCTATTACCAAATCGGCAGCTATAAGCAGGTTCAGGTCTGGCAGCAGGCCACTGCTCAGGCTCCGGCGCTGCTGGAGCGGGCGTTGGATCCGAAAGCGGAACCGCTCAATGAAGAAGATATGGCGCGTCTGGCGCTGGGGCTGCGCACGCGTTTACAAGCCGATCCCGCAAATGTTGAAGGCTGGATCATGCTTGGACGCATTGGCATGGTTCTCGGTAACGCCAGTACGGCCACTGAAGCCTATGCCAATGCCTATCGACTGGATCCTAAAAACAGCGATGCGGCGCTGGGCTATGCGGAAGCGCTGACCCGTTCTTCCGATCCTGATGATAACCGTCGGGGAGGGGAGCTGTTACGCCAACTGGTGCGTGGCGAACATGCCAACGTGCGAGTTCTCAGCATGTACGCTTTCAACGCCTTTGAACAGCAGCGCTTCGGCGAGGCGGTTGCGGCGTGGGAGATGATGCTGAAACTATTACCTGCCAACGATACCCGTCGGGCGGTAATAGAACGGAGCATTAAGCAGGCGATGGAGCAGCTAACGCCGCAGGAGAAATAAGTATCCAGAATAGCCCCGATAGCGCTTCGCATATCGGGGCTATCCGGCCTCTTCATGGATTACTGCATTCCACGCGTTTGTAAAAACAGGATAGTGGCAGCAACGCGAGAGCGCACATTGAGTTTGCGCAGCAGGTTGCGAATATGCACTTTCACGGTCTGTTCGGAAATATTCAGCACTGACGCAATCTGCTTGTTCGACAGCCCCTGAGCCAGTTCATGCAATACATCCAGTTCACGTTCGGTGAGAATGCTGAAGGGATCTTCTTGTGCGCCGAACAGATCGCGTTCGCGCAGATATTCGCTGACGCGTGTGCTAAAAGCTTTACCGCCTTTGGCGCCGCTGCGAATGGCCTCCAGCAAGACTTCAGGATCGCTGTCTTTGAGTAAATAACCATCCGCGCCGGCATCAATTAAGGCGTACACATCGCTGGCTGCATCCGAGACGGTAAGAATAATAATTTGCGCGGTGACGCCATCCCGGCGCAGCGCATTCAGGGTGTCCAGTCCGCTCATGCCTTTCATATTGAGATCCAGCAGGATCACATCCAGGTCCAGACGGTTAGCCAGATCGATAGCGCTGGCGCCGTCACCTGCTTCCGCGACTACGTTAAATGCGGGATCCAGTTGCAATAATTGACTAATTCCTCGCCGCATTAGTGGGTGGTCGTCGACAATCAGCACCCGAAAAGGCGTTGCTTCAGGCATACTATTCTCCTGAGTTTTTATTAGTATCATTATTGTTTTCAGCGCATCACTCGTCTAGTTTCATCGCGCTGATGAGAGGGTAAATTTTACCCCAATTTGTGCATGGGTAAGTAGTAAAACCTGTGCTAAAGGCCGGGGTAATAATAAGGAACGTGGAATCGCGGGCATAAAAAAACCAACCATGAAGGTTGGTTTTTCTGGGATTTTTGGTCGGCACGAGAGGATTTGAACCTCCGACCCCCGACACCCCATGACGGTGCGCTACCAGGCTGCGCTACGTGCCGACGCTATGGCTGCTAATACTACTGCTTTCCGCTGCGAATGCAAGGGGAAGCATCGCTAAGTGATTTATAATTAATCAGTTAGCAATAAATCGTTTCTCATCCGTCAGAACCTGTAGCAGCAGGCTTAGCTGCGGTTTCTGATCTTTTATTTTTTCGCCGCGTAAATCATAGGTCTGATAATTACCGTTGTTGTTCAGCACCAGCGTCATCTCTGGTGTGGTAACGGCCATCGTGCTGCCGTCGGCGGCGGTAACCCAGTAATGGCGGCGGTTTGCATTGAACAGATCCTGCCCCTGCGAGTATTCGTTAGCAGGCGTGCTGACGTGCAGCAGGCGCTGCATGAGCGTTGTCATCAGGTCTGTATGATCGGTCAGGCTATTGATGCGTTGGGCAGGCGTTCCCGGCCAGTGAATAACCAGCGGAACCTGCAGATGGCCACGCGACCAGGCAAAATTGTTCTCTTCCTGAGTCAGCGGCACGCCCCGACCTGCGGTAATAATCACTACCGTGTTGTTCAGTTTACCGGAGTCGCGCAGGGCACTAAGAATACGGTTAATATTGGCATCCACATCCTGAGCGGCACTGGCATAGCGTTTGGCAAAGTTCTTCTGGTTGCTGTTATCAAGGTTCGTCCCGTTAAAGGAGACCCACGAGAACCAGCGGTTATCTTCCTGCGCGTAGCGCCCCAGCCAGTTAATCCACTGGCTTGCGGTTTGTTCGTCAGATTGCGTTTGTACGCTTGGCATGGAGAAGTCTGACAGCAGCGCCTGGCGATACAGCGGGCTGGTAAAGCCATCCGAGGAGAATAGCCCTAACTGGTAACCCTGCTGGTTCAGTGCAGTAATCAGCGCCGCAGGCGTACGGGTCGACAAAATGCCGTCCATGTAGCTTGGCGAGACACCATAGAACAGGCCAAAGATCCCGTTATCCGTGGTGTTGCCTGAGCTCATGTGACGCGTAAACGAGATATTCTGCCCGGCGAATTCAGCCAGCGCAGGCATCTGTTTTTCAAAGCGTGAGTAGTTCAGACCGTCGACGGTAATCAGCAGCACGTTCTGACCGGTGCCCATATCGCGATAGCGCAGTTCGCTGAGCGGGTACTGCACGGAAACCGCTTCTGGATTGCCCTGTTCGATCAGGCGACGCTGATACTCTTGCGCATCCAGCAGGCCATGTTTTTCCAGGAATTTACGTGCCGTCATCGGGTAGGAGAGCGGCAGATTCGCACGCTGCATGGTAATCGGGCGATAGAAATTGGCATCCGCCCAGATATACACCACGTGCGAGGCGATAAAGGAAACGAAGAAGAATGCTGCTAACGGTTTGGCAAAATGGCGACGACGCGTCAGGCTGCGCAGCTTTTGCCAGCTCCAGGTTGCAAACAGCATTTCAATTAACAGAATAACCGGTACGCTGATAAACATCAGCTGCCAGTCACGCGCCGCTTCATTCTGGTCTGGGTTGATGACCAGTTCCCAGACGATTGGATTGAGATGCAGGTGGAAGCGGGTGAAAACTTCGCTGTCGATTAGCAACAGCGTCATGCCAGCCGTCGCCAGAATAGCTGATAAGAATCGCATCAGCCTCTGGGACATGACGATAAACGTCAGGGGAAACAGGATCAGCAGATAGGTGGCGAACACCAGAAAGCTAAAATGCCCGACAACGCTCAGGTAGGAATAAACACGACCTGCAAGGGTTGTCGGCCAGTCGGCGACAAACAGGTAACGGCTACCGAGCACCATGGCCAACAGAATGTTGAACAAGGCAAACCAGTGCCCCCAGCTAACCATCTGGGAGACTTTCTCACGGTAGCGTTGACGATGAGTTACCATAAACTGTTGTTCGTTTCCCCGGAGCAGGCTCTTAATGCGCTTGGTCGTCGTTTACCGAAGACTGCAATGCGCGGGCAAAAGAGTTGGCAATCGCCTGGCGCTGGGCCGGTGCGATGCTTGTATTGATAAGGTTAGTCACCATATTTCCCAGTACCATCAGGGAAAGGTCGGTCGGCGCCTTATGTTTTTCCAGTACGTTGAGCATCTCATTCAGCAGTTGTTCAACATGTTCGTCACTATAGCGGGAAATTTGTGGCATAAATCGAAATCAGTCTGTTCATGAAAGGGCAACATATTACCGTACAGACAGTTTTTTTTCTGCTTTTTTATCTTCTATTGCGTCACTGCCCGGCAGGTGGTTGAATACCGCCCGGTCTAAAAGGAGAGTTTATCATGAGTCTGGATATCAACCAGATTGCCCTGCACCAGCTTATCAAACGTGACGAGCAGAACCTTGAGCTGGTCTTGCGCGATTCATTACTGGAACCGACAGCGACCGTTGTCGATATGATGGCTGAGTTGCATCGGGTATACAGCGCCAAGAATAAAGCTTATGGCCTGTTTAGCGCAGAGAGTGAACTGGCGCAAACGCTGCGTTTACAGCGTCAGGGCGAAGAGGATTTTCTGGCCTTTAGTCGTGCAGCGACTGGGCGCTTGCGAGACGAACTGGCGAAATATCCTTTTGCTGATGGCGGCATTGTCCTGTTCTGCCATTACCGCTATCTGGCGGTAGAGTATCTGCTGGTTGCCGTGCTGAACAATTTAAGCAGTATGCGCGTCAATGAAAATCTGGATATCAACCCGACGCACTATCTGGATATCAATCATGCGGATATCGTGGCGCGTATTGATTTAACCGAGTGGGAAACCAACCCGGAGTCCACGCGCTATCTGACGTTCCTGAAAGGGCGGGTAGGGCGCAAAGTCGCCGATTTCTTTATGGACTTCCTGGGTGCCAGCGAGGGTCTTAACGCTAAAGCGCAAAACCGCGGCCTGTTGCAGGCGGTCGATGACTTTACTGCCGAGGCCCGACTCGATAAAGCTGAACGCCAGAACGTGCGTCAGCAGGTCTACAGCTACTGTAACGAGCAACTGCAGGCCGGTGAAGAGATCGAGTTGGAGTCGCTGTCCAAAGAGCTTTCCGGCGTCAGTGAAGTCAGCTTCAGCGAATTTACCGCTGATAAAGGCTACGAGCTGGAAGAGAGCTTCCCGGCGGATCGCAGCACGCTGCGTCAGTTAACCAAATTTGCCGGAAGCGGCGGCGGGTTAACCATCAACTTCGACGCCATGTTACTGGGTGAGCGTATTTTCTGGGATCCAGCCACAGATACTTTGACCATCAAAGGTACGCCGCCGAACCTGCGCGATCAGCTACAGCGTCGTACCTCGGGCGGGAAATAAAGCCGTTTGCCGGATGGGGGCGTTAACGCCCCCATCCGGCCTGTGTGATTCATCTTTACCGCCAACAAAATCCCATAAAAAAACCCCGCCGAGGCGGGGTTTTTCTTCAACTTGTAAGCGATTACGCGCGAACGAAGTCGATGTGTGCCAGCTTCGGCTTGAACGGGTGACGCTGTACTGCCTGAGCTTTAACTTTAACTTCTTTACCGTCGACAACGATGGTCAGAACTTCGCTGTAGAATTCAGCTTTAGCTTGCATGTTCATAACTGCATCGTGATCCAGTTCGATAGCAACCGGGGCTTCTGCGCCACCATAGATGATTGCCGGGAACTTGTTAGCGGCACGCAGGCGGCGGCTCGCACCCTTACCCTGCTCTTTACGTACTTCAGCGTTGATAGTAAACATTTAAATCTCTCTTTAATAATTCCTGCTACAGGCGACCCAGCAACAGGTAAGTGATCTGCTTTGCGTATGCAAAAGCGGGCGAGATTCTATACTTAAACGGCTGGTACATCAATCAAAAGTACGATTAACCGCGTAATTCATGTGCCCGACGATAGCGTCCTTCATAATCGAAGACCTTTTCACGGACCTGCCAGTACTGACCTTTCATGCGCGCCACCACGAAATCAGGATGACGTAACAGCGCCTGCTGGGCGAGGATATCGGCGGCGGTTATCCAGCGTAAGGGAATACCGGGCGTTCGGGTGTGCGGGCGAATAAACAGTTGCTCGAAAGCCGTACGTTGCGCGGGAGTATGCAGGCGAAAGCGTTCGCTAACGTCGGCACCATCTTCATCGTAATAGGTGATTTTTAGCCATTCGCCTTTTTCATCCTGGCCGTTTTGTAACACCATGCCGCTACAGCGCAGGACCAGCGCATCTTTGAGCCTGAGCGCGGCTTTCAGCATGTCATCCGGGTCAACCAGCACCGTGTCGCACTCCCGACAGCGGCGGGCGGCGATATCATTTTCCGCGTTGCATTGTGGGCAGTTTTTAAAACGAAAACGAAAATCGCACTGTTCGCGATGGCCGTCATCATCTTCAAACCACCCCTGACAGCGGCGGCCAAAGTGTTCAATCAGCGTGCCGTCTGCCGTTGTTTTGCCCCAGAAGGTGTTTGCAAACCCGCAGGCGGGACAGAACACCTGCACCGGAACGTTATCGCTTTTCCCTTTCGGCGCCCCCACTTCCGGCGCGTAAAGATCGTGCGGGTTACCGGCATAATCGAGGATCAGACAGTCGGTTTTACCCGGCGCCAGGCGCAGGCCGCGACCGACAATTTGTTGGTAAAGGCTAACTGACTCCGTCGGGCGCAGAATGGCGATAAGGTCGACGTGCGGGGCATCGAAGCCAGTGGTCAGGACCGACACATTCACCAGATAGCGAAAGCGCTGGGCTTTGAACTCTTCAATCAGTACATCACGCTCAGCGCCAGGCGTGTCTCCAGTGATTAGCGCGGCATCGTCAGCAGGCAGCAGGCCCAGAATTTCTTTGGCGTGCTCCACTGTGGCGGCGAAAATCATCACCCCTTTGCGCGTCTGGGCAAACTCGACAATCTGGCTGATGATATGCGGCGTTATTCGCTGCTGCTTTTTCAGTTCCTGATTGAGATCTGTTTCGCTAAACAGGCCGTTACTCTGCGCCTGCAGGCGGCTGAAGTCATACTGCACTACCGGCATGTCGAGGCGTTCTGGCGGCGTCAGGTAGCCGTGTTTAATCATGTAACGCAACGGTAATTCATAAATGCAGTCACGAAACAGCGCTTTTTCATCGCCGCGCACCATACCGTGATAATGAAAGTGATAAATCCAGCCTTTGCCCAAACGAAAAGGAGTGGCAGTAAGCCCGAGCAGGCGTAAGTGGGGATTTACTTTGGTCAGGTGAGTGAGGATTTGCTGATATTGACTCTCGTCATCATCACCAATACGGTGACATTCATCGACGATAAGCAGCGAGAACTCTCCCTGAAAGGCGTCAAGATTACGCGCTACCGACTGTACGCTGCCAAATACCACTTTCCCGTGGCTCTCTTTACGCTTCAGTCCTGCGGCAAAAATATCGGCTTCCAGCCCCAGCGCGCGATATTTGGCATGGTTTTGCGCGACCAGTTCTTTAACGTGCGCCAGTATCAGTACGCGACCACGCGCCACGCGGGCCAGTTCAGCAATCACCAGGCTTTTTCCCGCACCGGTTGGCAGGACGATAACCGCTGGCGTGCGATGGTGGCGGAAATGGTTGAGCGTGGCATCCACGGCTTCTTTTTGGTACGGGCGAAGAGTAAAAATCATGGGCTCATTAAGGTAAGCAGCAACAATGTATAGTATGCCATGAATCATTTCCCTTGAGGGATGGTGTAACGCCGCTATACTGGGCGGATAATCGTCCCACTTTTCGGGCGCAATCCCGCTTCTTGTTTTTTACAGGCAAAAATCACACTCATGCGACTTGATAAATTTATCGCTCAGCAACTCGGCGTCAGCCGCGCTATTGCCGGGCGTGAGATCCGTGCTAACCGCGTTACCGTCGACGGTGAAATCGTCAAAAACAGTGCCTTTAAGCTGCTGCCAGAACACGACGTAGAATATGACGGCAATTCCCTGATTCAACAAAATGGCCCGCGCTATTTTATGCTGAATAAACCTCAGGGCTATGTTTGCTCAACGGATGACCCGGATCACCCGACAGTGCTCTATTTCCTTGATGAGCCGGTTGCCTACAAACTGCATGCGGCAGGGCGCCTGGATATCGACACCACCGGACTGGTGCTGATGACCGATGACGGACAGTGGTCGCATCGCATCACTTCACCACGTCACCATTGTGAGAAAACCTATCTGGTGACGCTGGAGTCGCCGGTGGCAGATGACACCGCCGAACAGTTTGCCCATGGCGTACAACTGCATAATGAGAAAGACCTGACCAAACCGGCCGTGCTGGAGGTTATTACGCCAACTCAGGTGCGATTGACCATCAGCGAAGGGCGCTATCATCAGGTTAAACGTATGTTTGCCGCCGTCGGTAACCACGTTGTGGAACTGCACCGTGAACGGATTGGTGACATCAAGCTTGATGAGGATCTGGAGCCGGGTGAATACCGTCCATTGACCGAAGAAGAAATCGCCAGCGTTAACTTAACCCCGCGTTAATTTCAGGAGCTAAATGTGACCACCCGGCAGAACTCGTCAATTGCCATTGTCTTTATCCTTGGCTTGTTAGCCATGCTGATGCCGTTGTCGATTGATATGTATCTTCCGGCGCTACCTGTTATCTCTGAACAGTTTGGTGTGCCTGCAGGTAGCGCGCAGATGACCCTCAGTACCTATATTCTTGGGTTCGCGGTGGGGCAGTTACTCTATGGTCCAATGGCTGACAGCATTGGGCGCAAGCCGGTGATTCTGGGCGGGACGCTGGTGTTTGCGGCGGCGGCAGTTGCCTGTGCGCTGGCACAAACTATCGATCAACTGATCGTGATGCGTTTCTTCCATGGTCTGGCTGCGGCAGCGGCGAGCGTGGTTATCAACGCCCTGATGCGCGATATCTATCCGAAGGAAGAGTTTTCGCGCATGATGTCCTTTGTCATGCTGGTCACGACAATTGCACCCTTACTGGCACCCATCGTGGGCGGCTGGGTATTGGTATGGCTGAGCTGGCACTACATCTTTTGGATCCTCGCCGTGGCGGCTATTCTGGCGTCGGTGATGATCTTTACGCTGATCAAAGAGACCTTGCCGGTTGAGCGCCGCCAGCCGTTTCGCTTGCGTACTACTCTCGGCAACTTTGCCTCGCTGTTTCGCCACAAGCGTGTACTGAGCTATATGCTGGCCAGTGGGTTTAGTTTTGCCGGGATGTTCTCGTTCCTGAGCGCCGGACCTTTTGTTTACATTGAGATTAACCACGTTTCACCGCAGCATTTCGGCTATTACTTCGCGCTGAACATTGTTTTCCTGTTCGTGATGACCATCATCAACAGCCGCTTTGTTCGTCGGGTTGGGGCGTTGAATATGTTCCGTACTGGCCTGTGGATCCAGTTCGTGATGGCGGGCTGGATGGTCTTTAGCGCGCTGTTCGGGGTTGGTTTCTGGGCGCTGGTGGTGGGCGTTGCGGCGTTTGTTGGCTGCGTGTCGATGGTGTCATCCAACGCCATGGCAGTCATTCTGGATGAATTTCCGCATATGGCGGGAACGGCGTCATCGCTGGCAGGGACGTTCCGTTTTGGCATTGGCGCCATCGTTGGGGCGCTGCTGTCACTGGCGACCTTTAACTCGGCCTGGCCGATGATCTGGTCGATAGCGTTTTGCGCTACCTGCTCAATTCTCTTCTATCTCTACGCCAGCCGCGCCAAAAAACGGTGATCTATTACACAACCTGGGGGCGATAGGGCCTCCAGAGTTGATGTACATCAACCGAAAATCTATCAATTTCCCCGCTTATGTTTATTTTATGTAAAATCAATTTATGTAAAAAGTCACATCATTGTAGTTAAAAAGGTTGAGTTAGATCGCAGAAACGAGTACATATAGCGCGGAAATATGCCAGAACCGTTGAATAAATTTAAATATTTGGTTCGGAAAGTGGCATAAAGTCAGGGTGTAAACGTTTACGAACTGTTTAAAGACGTATTGTCAATGATGTGTTAATATTGATGTAAAATAATTGTGAAGTGATTGTACTTCCAGGGAAAGAAAGTGATGACATTACAACTCTCAATCGTTCATCGTCTGCCACAGTGCTATCGTTGGTCGGTGGGTTTCGCAGGTTCAAAGGTTGAACCGATTCCGCAAAACGGTCAGAGCAATGAGAACAGCCTGGTGGCGCTCAAATTGCTTAGCCCTGATGGCGACAGTGCGTGGTCAGTCATGCATAAACTCAGCCAGGCCCTCAGCGACATTGAGGTACCTTGTTCCGTGTTGGAATGCGAAGGAGAGCCGTGCCTGTTTGTGAATCGCCAGGATGAATTTGCCGCGACCTGCAGACTGAAAAATTTCGGCGTGGCCATCGCAGAGCCGTTTTCAAATAACAATCCGTTTTGAGCGTCAGCTTAGCGCGAGCAGCTGACGCGTATATGCCTGCTGTGGCGCGTTAAATACGTGCTCGCATTGTCCTTGCTCCACGACCTCTCCCTGCCTTAGCACAATAACCTGATGGCATAACGCGCGTACTACGTGCAAATCATGGCTGATAAAGATATAAGCCAGGCGATGCTTTTCCTGTAAAGACTTTAACAACGTCAGGATTTGCGCCTGTACGGTTCTGTCGAGCGACGATGTTGGTTCATCCAGAATGATCAGGGAAGGCTTGAGAATCAAGGCTCTGGCAATGGCTATGCGTTGACGTTGACCGCCGGAAAACTCCGCCGGGTAACGATGCCGCGTTTCGCTATCCAGTCCCACTTCCGCCATTACCGCTTTCACCTGCGCTTCGCGCTGTTCGGCTGACAGAGTTGGCTGATGAACGCGTAGTCCCTCCTCAATAATCTGTAGCACGCTCAGGCGCGGGTTCAGCGAGGAGTTGGGATCCTGAAAAACAACCTGAATGCGGTGACGTACCGGTAACAGCTGGCGGCGATTTAAGGTATGCAGCGCCAGGCCATCGAACACAATGCTTCCCTGTGAGGTGATTAACCTCAGTAGCGCCAGCCCGGTAGTGCTTTTCCCCGATCCTGACTCCCCGACCAGCCCCAGCGTTTCACCGGGCCGGAGGGAAAAACTGACGTTGTTAACCACAACGTTATGGTCCACCACGCGCTTCAGGATACCTTTACGGATGGGGAAGGCAACGCAGAGTTTTTCCACTTCCAGCAATGGCGCTTGCCCGGCAGGTACAGGCACCGGATCGCCGGAAGGTTCGCTGTTTAACAATTTCTGCGTGTAGGGATGCGTTGGCGCAGTGAGCAGCCGTGCTGCTCGATTTTGCTCAACGCACTGGCCGTTTTGCATCACCGCAACGGTATCGGCCAGTTTTTTCACAATGCTGAGGTTGTGGGTGATAAACAGTAGTCCCATGTTCAGCTCGTGCTGTAGCTCCCGCAGCAACTGCAGGATTTGCGCCTGTACGGAGACATCCAGCGCGGTGGTCGGTTCATCGGCAATAAGCAGCTCCGGTCGCGTAAGCAGCGCCATGGCGATCATCACGCGCTGGCGTTCACCGCCGGACAGCTGGTGCGGATAGTCTGCGAGACGTTTGGCCGCCTGACGGATGCCGACGCGATCCAGACAGGTCAGTATTTCTGCCCGCGCGGCCTCCCGACGCATTCCCCGATGCAGCGACAGCACTTCATACAGCTGTTTTTCCAGGTTGTGAAGCGGGTTTAGCGACACCATTGGCTCCTGGAAAATCATGGCGATTTTATTCCCGCGAACGCCGCGAAGCGTCTGCTCATCGGCATGAAGCAATGATTCGCCATGAAAACGGATGTCGCCGGAAAGGTAGACTGCGGGAGGGGTCGGTAATAACCGTAGAATAGAAAGTGCGGTCACGCTTTTACCCGAACCGGACTCGCCCACCAGCGCCAGAGTTTGCCCGGCTTCAACCCTCAGTGAGAGGGTATTGACCACGGTGCGCACGGTCTCCTGTTGGCGAAAACCTACCGATAAATTTTCAATAGTTAATAGCGGTTGTGTCATCTTAAATCGCCTTGTTGGGATCGAACGCGTCGCGTACCGCTTCACCAATAAATATC
>NZ_JAHLRC010000043.1:0-34937 GCF_018919545.1 Citrobacter sp. S46_ASV_140 | reverse complement strand
AGGGATCCGCAACGAAGAAGAGGCGCTGGAAATTTACTTCCTGAGCTGTGCGGCGATTGATATCGACCACTTTATGGAGCGTAGCTATCTGAACGCGCTGGGCGATGCGTTGAAGATCCCGCAGGATGTTCGTGAAGGCATTGAACAGGATCTCAAGGAACAAAAACAGGCTTTACCGGGTTAATTACTTACCGTTAAGGCGCATGTTTCGCTTGCATCATTGCTGTCTTTTGCCACCCTTATAGGATGTTTAAGCAAAAGAACAATGACATGCTACCAAAAGCTTCTCGTATTCCCCACGCCATGACGAATCATGGCGATACCCGTGTTGATAATTATTACTGGCTGCGAGATGACACCCGCTCGCAGCCAGAAGTGCTGGATTATCTGCAACAAGAAAATGCGTATGGCCGCCAGATTATGGCCTCGCAGCAGGCATTGCAGGATCGAGTCCTGAAAGAGATTATCGACCGTATCCCGCCTCAGGATGCTTCCGCCCCCTATGTGAAGAATGGTTATCGCTACCGGCATATTTATGAACCGGGGTGCGAATATGCCATTTATCAGCGTCAGTCTGCCTTCAGTGAAGAGTGGGATGAATGGGACACCTTGCTGGATGGTAACCAGCGCGCGGCCCACAGTGAGTTTTATACGCTGGGGGGACTGGCGATATCTCCGGATAACTCCATCATGGCGTTGGCCGAAGATTATCTCTCTCGTCGACAATATGGCGTGCGTTTTCGCAATCTGCAAAGCGGCAACTGGTATCCGGAAGTGCTGGAAAACGTTGAAGCGGATCTGGTCTGGGCGAATGACTCGCAAACCTTCTATTACGTGCGCAAACACGCAACGACGCTGCTCCCGTATCAAGTGTGGCGGCATACCGTCGGCTCGCCGTCATCACTGGATGAGCTGGTGTATGAAGAAGCCGATGACATGTTTTATGTAAGTCTACATAAAACGACCTCGTTACATTATGTGGTTATTCATATCGCCAGCGCGACCACCAGTGAGGTTTTGCTGCTTGACGCAGAACTGGCGGATGCCGAGCCGTTAGTCTTTTTAGCGCGACGCAAAGATCACGAGTACAGCCTCGATCACTATCAGCATACGTTTTATCTGCGTTCCAACCGTCAGGGTAAAAACTTCGGCCTGTACCGTACCCGTGTGCGTGATGAACAAGCCTGGGAGACGCTGATCCCGCCGCGCGACAGCGTCATGTTGGAGGGCTTTACGCTGTTCACAGACTGGCTGGTGGTGGAAGAGCGTCAGCGGGGCTTAACCAGCCTGCGACAGATTAATCGTAAAACGCGCGAAGTGGTCGGCATCGCTTTTGATGATCCGGCGTATGTGACATGGCTTGCCTATAATCCAGAACCTGAGACATCGCGTCTGCGTTATGGCTATTCCTCCATGACCACACCGGACACGCTGTTTGAACTGGATATGGACACCGGAGAACGTCGCGTACTCAAACAGACGGAGGTCCCAGGGTTTGATGCGGCGAACTACCGTAGCGAACACGTCTGGATCACCGCGCGTGATGGCACCGAGGTTCCGGTTTCGCTGGTTTACCATCAAAAGTATTTCCTGAAAGGGAAAAACCCGTTACTGGTCTACGGCTATGGCTCGTATGGCGCCAGCATGGACGCCGATTTCAGCAGCAGCCGCTTGAGCTTACTGGATCGCGGCTTTGTTTATGCCATTGCTCATGTGCGTGGCGGCGGCGAGTTAGGACAGCAGTGGTACGAAGACGGTAAGTTTCTGCTCAAGAAAAATACCTTCAATGACTACCTCGACGTCTGCGACGCGCTGCTAAAAATGGGTTATGGCGCGCCTTCGCTGTGTTATGGCATGGGGGGGAGCGCCGGAGGAATGTTAATGGGTGTTGCCATTAATGAGCGCCCGGAACTCTTCCATGGCGTCATTGCGCAAGTGCCTTTTGTCGATGTGGTGACCACGATGCTGGATGAGTCCATTCCCCTGACGACCGGTGAGTTTGAAGAGTGGGGGAATCCGCAGGACGAAGAGTATTACACCTACATGAAAAGCTACAGCCCGTATGACAATGTTACAGCGCAGGCTTATCCTCATCTGCTGGTTACGACGGGATTACACGACTCCCAGGTGCAATACTGGGAACCGGCAAAATGGGTGGCAAAACTGCGTGAGCTGAAAACGGACGATCGTCTGCTGTTACTCTGCACGGATATGGATTCCGGGCATGGCGGAAAATCCGGGCGTTTTAAATCATACGAAGGCGTGGCCCTGGAATACGCGTTTTTGATCGGACTGGCGCAGGGGACACTGCCTGGGCAGGCGTCTGCTCAGGCGTTATCCAGATAGTGCTTCAGCGTTAAGCGCAGCTCCGGGCTCATACTGTCGAGGTTATTAAATAACCAGCGCAGATAGCCCGGATCGCGTTCAGCCACTTCTGATACAGGTTTTCCGCGATACTTACCAAAAGTGAAAGTAGTGAGTAACGCAGGACGGCCGGTAATATCGACCATCTGTTCTGCTGACCAGCCTGACGTTTGTATGATGTCGATCAGCAGTGCCGCGGTGATGTAGCAGTCGTACAGGGCACGGTGATGATGCAGGCCAGCTGGAGTCTGCACGCTCAGTTTGCGCGATTTATACAGCGCCATGTTGCTGTATTTGATTCCTGGCCACAAACGACGGGAGAGTTTCATGGTGCAAATCCACTCCCCGGGCATGTCGGGTAATACGCGGCGATCAAAACTTGCATTGTGCGCCACGTACCATTCGCTGCCGTAATATTGGGGGATGACATCTTCAATCCACGGTTTATCGGCCACCATCGCTTCCGTAATGCGATGAATTGCCATCGCCTGAGGGCTGATGGGGCGGTCAGGACGCACCAGGTGGCTCATGGGGTTGACTATTTTTCCGTCAACCACATCGACAGAAGCAATCTCAACAATGCCTCCCTGCAGACCACAGGTTTCCGTATCTATTATGCGCAACATGCCATGCTCCTGACCCAAAACGATTAGCGTAAAGGAATGATATCACCTTGCCAACCCCGTGGCGTGCGTTGACCGGTTAAGAGTAAGGAACCGCTGTCTGCGCGAACAATCAATCGACCTTGCTCATCCCATAACGCGCTGCTGCCACGCGCATTGGCCATTAATACCGCAATGGCAAATTTATGCGAGAAACTCTGTAGACGAGATGTGGAGGAGAGCAATTCGGGCTCACTGACAGACTGACTGCTGGTGAATAGCGAGTACGCCGGGTCGATATCGATACCTTCCGGCTGGCTATCCACAACACTGATGGCATTTTGCTGTCTGGCGATACAGGCCCCGTGGCTCTGATGAAACATTAAGGGGGAGGTCATCCAGGGAGAGAAAAGCGCGATACCTTTTACGAACCGATTGTTATGTTCTACCGATAGCCCCGCAATAATCGTCATGCGATAAGTCACGGCTGCATGCGCGAGAGGTTCTAACAACGCTTCATCGGGTGGGGCAGGGAGCGCGTCATTCTCATCAACACAACCCAACAGGGAAAGGGAGGGGAAAACCAGCAATTCACATTGGCATTGAGCGGCTGCCTGAATGAATTGCAGGTGATGCGCGACATGTTCGGTAACTGAGGTTTGAAGAGGTTCGTACTGTGCTGCTGCGATTTTCCAGTGCGACATAATGATTTCCTTTTCATATTGTCTACAACCATCTTTAAAGTATAGATTAAGAATATACTTATACTGTAGCAGGCATCATGTAAGGAATCGTAACGTAATATAAGTTTTATTTAACTTTAGGCTCGTAGGGTAAACGTGAAAGGGAAACGGATGCCAGACGGTGCGCGATCAGTCTTTCCCGAAACCAGTCGCGTAAATGTTCGGGCTGTTCACGCTCAACGACTTCGGCAACAACCGGCATGTTGTATCGCTCCTTAAATGCGACACCCGCCGCGGCCAGGTCAACATTGACCTTATCCATTTCAGCTTGCTCAAGTTTGGCCAGATTGATGTTCATGGGCTTCTCCTTTTCTCTGTCTTTCGGCGCGCAAAGTTACTAAGAGTGTGCATTAATGGCAAGACCGAAATGATGATTCTCGACTCGATCATTGTAGAAGGTTATTCTCTATAGATTAGACATAACAAAAAGGAATAGTTGAAATGGCTTCATCTGCATCTATGCTTCGCAACGCTCTCATCGTACTCGCCAGCCTTCTGGCAACTCCCGCCGCCCTGGCTCATGCTCACCTGACAAAACAAAGCCCGGCGGCTAATGCCGATGTTGCGGTATCTCCTCAGGCGTTGACGCTGAATTTCTCTGAAGGTGTCGAGCCGGGATTCAGCGGCGCAACGCTGACAGGCCCAAACAAAGAACAGATCAAAACGGGCAAGGCATCACGCAGTGAACAGGACAAAACACAACTGATTATTCCGCTTGCTCAAACGCTTGAGGCCGGAAAATATACTGTCGACTGGCACGTCGTCTCCGTGGATGGCCATAAGACAAAGGGGCAATATACCTTTAGCGTGAAATAACCGATGCTGGAATTTACCTGGGTTGCACTACGGTTTATCCATTTTACCACGTTGATGCTGGTCTTTGGCTGTGCGCTCTACGGCGCATGGCTGGCTCCCGTTTCGGTTCGTCGTTTAATGATGCGTCGTTTTTTGCGTCTGCAACGACATGCCGCAGCGTGGAGCTTTATTAGCGCGACGCTGATGCTGGCGATCCAGGGTGGTTTAATGGGCTCAGGCTGGCGGGATGTTATTTCTAGTGACATATGGGGCGCCGTGTTGCAAACGCAGTTTGGCGGCGTCTGGTTATGGCAGATTATCCTCGCGTTGGTCACGCTGGTGGTGGTAATTATAGTGCCGCGCAGCATGCCGCGAAGGCTGTTAATGCTGACGATTGCGCAGTTTATTTTGCTGGCTGGCGTCGGACACGCGACGCTGCATAGCGGTATCGCTGGTGCAATCCAGCAGGTTAACCACGCCTTGCATTTGGTATGCGCTGCCGCCTGGTTCGGCGGTTTGCTGCCCGTACTTTACTGTATGCAAATGGCGCAAGGCCGCTGGC
This sequence comes from Citrobacter sp. S46_ASV_140, assembly GCF_018919545.1. Lineage (NCBI taxonomy): Bacteria > Pseudomonadati > Pseudomonadota > Gammaproteobacteria > Enterobacterales > Enterobacteriaceae > Citrobacter > Citrobacter sp. S46_ASV_140. Next base: position 29,871 of record NZ_JAHLRC010000043.1, on the reverse strand, counting down.
GGGAACAGGCCATCAATACTATGATGCGTTTCTCCCGCTACGGGCATCTTTTCGTTATCGGAGTTTTACTTACCGGTATCATGAATGCGCTGTTTATTGTCGGTTTTTCTGTTCCCTGGCACATGGCTTACGGGCAACTGCTTTTGTTAAAAGGTGCTCTGGTGATGCTAATGGTGGCGATTGCGCTGGTGAATAGGTATGTTCTGGTACCACGCATGCGGCAGGATAACCGCAGTATGACACTCTATTTTGTTTGGATGACTAAGCTGGAATGGGGAATTGGGGCCGTTGTGCTGGCGATTGTCAGCCTGTTTGCAACCCTCGAACCTTTCTGATTGATGGATTGGCGAAACGCATGAAAAAAATCATTATCTCGTTATTACTACTGGCAAGTTCAGGGGCCGCGCTGGCTGCGCCACAGGTCATCACCGTCAGCCGTTTTGAGGTTGGCAAAGATAAGTGGGCGTTTAATCGGGAAGAGGTGATGCTGACCTGCCGTCCAGGTAACGCGCTGTATGTCATCAATCCTAGTACGCTGGTGCAATATCCATTGAATGATGTTGCCAGACAGCAGGTAGAGAGTGGGAAAACTACGGCGAAGCCAATCGAGATTATCCAGATTGACGACCCGGCGAAACCGGGCGAAAAAATGAGCCTCGCACCGTTTGTGGAGCGTGCAGAAAAGCTCTGCTAATTGTCAGATGTAGCGTTCTGATTTCCAATAAAAAACCGCAAGGCTCGCTCAGGAGAACTTGCGGTTTTTACGTTTGGATGTGTGACAATCGTCCTTTTTTTCAGGCCTCTTTAGTCGCGGACTGGAAAACCTGGCGCTGTCATCTATTCTTAAATGGCAGGGTAACTTAGCCTGCATTAATGCCAACTTTTAGCGCACGGCTCTCTCCCAAGAGCCATTTCCCTGGACCGAATACAGGAATCGTATTCGGTCTCTTTTTATGTACTTTAAAAACCAAAAGGTTAGAAAGCACGGTGCCAAAACACACGAAATTCTTTGTGCGGCATTTTATGCCTGCTACAACAATCTAAACATTTTTGTCCCCATATCCAAGTACTTTTCTGTCATTTTTCACTTTGGTCTTGAACTCGGTGCTATCTGTATCCCTTTATGCAAATGTTCTCGTAGCGTGGCAGATGGATATGACTTAAATGTTGTACTATTGAAAATGACAGTATATTAATTTGTTCATAGCCATGGGGATATCGGATAAAGTTAATTGGTAATAATCTAAGGATTATGATTTATTATGAGCGGATTATAGCGATAAAATTATTAAAGATGGAATGGATATATGAATGACTCAGATGGTTATGTTTATATTTTAAAGAATGATGCCTATCAGGATAATCTTTTTAAGATAGGGTTTACAAAGAACATGCCTGAGCATCGGGCTAAGCAATTGTTTAATGGGGTGACCGGTGTTCCACTACCATTCGATGTGGTTATGGCATGTAAAGTAGGAAATTATCGGGAAGCAGAAAAGAATATTCATCTTCGCTTAAAACCTTATAGAGTAAACCATAGAAGAGAGTTTTTTGAACTACCAATAGAAATTTGCAGTAAGGTAGTTCTAGATGAATGTAATAAGATAAATGAACGACTTAATTTCAATTGTATTAATCCTATAATATTGGTGGAAAAGAAAGAGATCGCTATTGAAATTGAAAAGTATAATGAGTCTAACTTTTTGATATCTATGAAAGATATTCTTATGCAAGAAAAATATAATTCTAAATTAAATAGCGAGCAAAAAGATAGAATCGAAATATTGATGCTTGTATTAGCTGAAGTGTTCCCTAACGATCTTGTGGGTTGGTATGATGGATTTATGAAAGACCATGATCCGGAAAAAGAAATACAAATTTGGGAATCGTTAGTTAAGGCTTTTTGTAAAGCCAAGCGTTATTTTGAATTCAATGCATATAAACAAGAAGTTTTTAATAGCCTGCTTCTACGGACCATTAATGATAAATCGTTTGTCATGAAAGCTATGGCTTCATCGGAGGTTCCTCATGACTTACTTTCACGAATACTTGACTGTTACGATTTAAAGCCAACACCACTTGTCGTTATTACAGCGAATGGGATTAAAATGGATGCCCGATTACATATCCATAAATAATTATGTCTCGGATATAAATAGAAACATCCCCGCCTTTCTGATGTATTTGCTAAAATTAAAGTTGCATGAGAACTGTGTACAGGAGGTCAAATGGGACTGCCTGACAATGCTTATCAAAGAGTGGAAGCGACGCGCTGGCGACATGTTTGGGTGGTTGGGGATATCCACGGTTGCTTCTCATTATTGATGGCGAAATTGCGCCTGTGTCATTTTGATCCGTGGCAGGACCTGCTGGTTTCAGTGGGGGATGTTATCGATCGCGGGCCTGACAGTCTGCGTTGCCTGAAACTACTGCGTAAACGCTGGATTATCGCGGTCAGAGGGAATCATGAACAGATGGGGCTGGACGCGCTGGCAACCGGGGAGCAATTCCTGTGGTTTATGAATGGCGGTTCGTGGTTTGCGCAGGCGGAGCAGCCAGCGGCGAAAGCCGCTCTTGAAACGTGTCGGCAATTACCCTGGATTCTGGAGCTGCGTTGCCAGAACGGCATACACGTTATTGCTCACGCAGATTACCCTGATGATAATTATCAGTGGCAAAAAGAGGTCGATTTACAGCGGGTACTGTGGGATCGCACAAGGCTGATGAATAAAGGCAACGGCATTCGCGGCGCGGATCACTTTTGGTTTGGCCATACGCCTCTGCGTCAGCGGCTGGACCACGAGAATCTGCACTATATTGATACTGGTGCGGTGTTTGGCGGCGAGTTGACGCTGGTGCAACTGCAATAATCAAAAATCGCTGTATTCCTGGGCCGGACGCCAGAAGCTGTCGATGTAGTCATCCGCGGGTAAACATCCGCCGTTACGAATACGCTGATCGTCCATCGATATCAGGCACTGCTGCTCAGTTTTGTAGACATCAACAACGATATCTTCACAACCGCCACCCAGGTAGCACACAAAAAGAACCAGCGTGAACATTCCATCCTCAAATGGTAAAGCCATGACTGTAGTGTAGAAGATGTTGATAGATGAGGGAAATTAACCAAGAAATAACCCGTCTGGCGACGGGTTCTTTTTGAATCAGGCAAGGCGCATGATCCAGGCATCTGACTTACGATCGTAGTGCTCGCGAAATAGAACTGAATGTTCTCCGTTAAGAAGGGCCGGGACGCTGGTGTCGGCATCCCAGGCATCAAGTTGCATGCATAAATCCGGATCGGATTTACACGGAATGGTTAACGTTCGGTCCCCTGGCGATTCGCCATGTAACTCGGCGTCGTCGATTTCAAAAGCGCCAATGCGCACACTGGTTTTCATCATCGTGCTCTCCGTTTATTTGCTGGTTGTGGTACGACCAGTTAGGCCGTCCATTTTTCAGCGTAGTCAACGTTAGCAAAAGCGCCAGTAAAAACGTGCGTTATCCTGTAAAGAGTTTGCCATCCCGGACAAGATCACGCGGGTAGCTATTCTTTAATCGCGATCCAATACGTTTCGCCAGGCCAATCGGCTGATGCTGGAACGTAACCAGCACATCGTCGGTGGTCGGTGCGGTCTGCGGGTAGACATCCCGTCCGCGGTACCACTCTTCGGCTTCGGCAAGGGTCAGTTCAAACGCATGGCTGTGATTTGTGCTGGCGAGAGCAATGACGGCTTCATGCTGCCAGCGGTACCCTTTATTGTGCGTTTCAGCGAGTTTGATGCCGAGTCGGGAAAAGCGGACTTTGCCGATCAGGGGTTCAATCTCAGTTGGGAATAGCCAAATCTCTTTATCACGCTGCCACAGGCGCAGAGTGTCTTCCCACTGCAATCCACAGGCGTTAGCGGCCTGAGTGACAAGCGCGGATTCACGTCCTTTAAGCGGGCTGAACGGGAAGTTACCGACTTTGTATTTTGGCGTCGGTAGTGCAGGGATCTCGGCAGTTTTGCGCAGACGCGCGACGAAAAAACCTTCACAATCGTAGATCTGCGGGAACACATGCAGGAATCCTTCCGGGGTCAGGGCGCGTTCAGCCTGCGGGAATAAATCGCCCAGTGGTAAAAACTCGACGGCGTCCGGGTAGGTCTCAATCAGCCACTGCATAATGTCTTCATTTTCGTCACGGTTCAGCGTGCAGGTCGAGTAAACCAACGTGCCGCCGGGACGCAAGGCATGAAAGGCGCTGTCGAGAAGTTCGCGCTGGGTTGCGGCAATTTCCAGATTACTTTCTGGCGACCAGTTTTTTAGCGCATCGGGATCTTTACGCACCACGCCTTCACCGGAACACGGGGCGTCCAGCAAAATGGCATCGAAGGCTTCTGGCAACGCTGCGCCAAATACCCGCCCGTCAAAATGGGTTAGCGCGACATTGGCTATCCCGCATCGGCTGATATTGGCATGCAGGACTTTGACGCGACTGGCGGAAAACTCATTCGCCAGAATCGCACCCTGATTTTTCATTTTTGCGGCAATTTGCGTGGTTTTGGAGCCGGGGGCTGCCGCGACATCCATCACGCGATCCGGGGTATTGCCATCGGCAAACAGCGCGGCTACCGGCAGCATTGAGCTGGCTTCCTGAATATAAAACAGGCCGCTTAAATGTTCCGCGGTACTGCCGAGCGGTACTGACTTTTCATCATCGCGTTCGATCCAGAAACCTTCAGCGCACCAGGGTATCGGAGTGAGCGACCAGTTGTAAGGTGCTGTCAGAGTGAGGAAGTCGGCAACGGAGATTTTCAGCGTATTAACGCGGATGCTGCGACGAAGCGGACGCTGGCAGGCAGCGAGAAAATCATCAAATGAGAGCGTGGAAGGCATTGCTTCACGCATTTGGTTTAGAAAGGCGTCGGGAAAATAAGCCACTTGGTACCACCGGCAAAAAAACAGGTGCGCAGTGTAGCATAAGTGCTCCGGCGCGAGTATGTACGCCGGAGCAAGGGGAGAGATTAACGTGGCAGGGCGGTTCCCCATTCACGCCACTCTTTTGGTTCGCTTTCGAGCAGCAGGAAGTGTTTACCTGCCTGCGCTTTCGGGGCCAGCGGCGTACCCGGTGGCGTAGCGAAGGCGATTCCGCCGCGAATGAACTGATTGAAGGTACCGGTCTTCACGACGCCGCCGGTCAAACCAAAGTCGAGATTGTATCCTGATGCCAGCCAGAACACGGAGTTGTTCCGCACCAGATGCTGATAGCGCTGGCTAATGCGCATCGCCACCATCACGCGGTCAGAAAGCGAGCCCAGCGTCAGCCCGGTGACGGTCCCCACTTCAATGCCTCTGAACAGGACTGGCGTACCGATATTCAGCGAACCTGCTTCCGGCGCTTCTACCACAATACTCAGACCATCGAGGTAACGAGAGTCGGTAATGGTGGCTTCCTGCAGTTCAAAATCACGGCGCGGGTTACCGCGTCCTGGTTCAACGTTAATATACGGCTGTAAGATCGTATCCAGATGCTCGACGCCTGCCGCTGAGATTTGCGGTGTGATCACGGAGAAGCGGGTACCGCTACGGGCAAAAGTCTGCACGTATTCCGGATACAAAACTGCTTTTGCCTGAACTTCGTTACGGGCGGTGATTAGCTCAAGCGTCTGGATCTGGCCGATATCGATCCCCAAGTAGCGAATTGGCATGCCGGCCGCGAGTTTACCGGCATCGAACGCGTGCAGGGTTATCTGGCCGCCCACCGCACGCGCGGCAGTTTCGGAAGCATACAGAATACGCTTGTCGCCTTTTCGTTGGCTGGCGCTGGCGCCGCTGAGGTTATCGAAGCTAATCGCCCCTTTGAGCGCTCGCGACAGGGGAGATGCCTGTACGGTCAATCCGCTACCGTTAAGCTGAACCTTTGCCCCGCCTTCGGCCCAGAATACGCTGTTGCTGGTCAGCAGGTTGCGATATTCCGGTTTGATATGCAGATCGATATCAAACGCATCGGCGCGTGGGCGAACGCTAATCACTTCACCGACCTCGAATTTGCGGTATAACACCACCGAACCGGCCTGCACATCAGGCAGCGTTTCGGCGCTCAGGCTGAGCGTGGTAGTTGGCAGATCGCTCAGGCTGTTTTCAATCGCTTTTTCCAGGTTGGCATACAACGGGTAGCTTTTTTTCATTTCACCCCTGGTACCGGGCAAAATACGAATGCCGCCGCTGAGCCATTCGCTGGCGCTGGCGCCAAGGAATTCCACGCCATCAAGCCCGACCTTGACGTCAACGCGGCTGTTGACCACAAACTTACTGTCACCTTGCACCAGGGCGCGATGCTGTGGTTCGATGGCAACGGTAAATGAAACACCTTTGCCAGAGAGCGTGCGATCAATCACCTGACCGACCTGTACGCCGTGAAGAATCAGTGGCTGACCGGCATCAATACCGTAACTCTCCGGCGCGGTCAGCGTAAGCGTCATGACGCCCGGATCGTGTAACAACGACTTCTCAGCAGGAATAACCGCAAACTGGTTACGCGGCTCGCCTTCGCCAGGTACCAGCTCGAAAGTTTTGCCCGTCAGTAGCGAACTGATATTGGCATCGTTTAACGATAATTTAGGGCTGTGTAATTCAATCCGCGTATTGTCGCGCAGCAGCGTTACGACGCTGGGATCGACCGTCATTTCGCCGGTCACTTTACCGCCCGGATTTAAATCCAGTTTGGTCAGTTGCCCGACTTCTAATCCTTGATACATCAGCGACGTTGAGCCGGCCTTGAGTCCATCGCCGCTGGGTAACTCAAGCTTGACGATCACTCCCCGCTGGCTGTGCGCGAGATCCTGATACAAACCAAACGTGTCATCGGCCACCGCGGGTTTAGAGTCTTCGGGCGAATCAAAAGCAATGGCGCCATTGACCAGCGCCGCCAGACTCTCCAGCTTGATTTTCGCTCCGCTGAGGCTGACATCCGCATTCACACCGGACACGTTCCAGAAACGGCTGCCTTTTTTCACCAGGTTGGTAAAGCGACGTTCGATCAGCACGTCGATGGTTACGCCCTGATGATTTGGGTTGATGGTGTAGTCATACACCCGGCCCACCGGAATCTTGCGGAAATAAACCAGCGAACCGCTATTGAGCGACCCGAGGTCGGGGGCGCGCAGATGCAGCATCAAATCGCCATTATCCAGACGATACTTGGGCTGCGTATCGAGGGCGACGAAATGATCTTCCGGCTCGCCGGTTCCGGGCATCATGCCGATATAGTTGCCGCCAACCAACGCATCCAGACCAGAAACCCCCGCCAGCGACGCTTTCGGCGTGACCAACCAGAACTGGGTATCTTTGCGCAGAGCATCTTTCATGGTCGATTTGATGCTGACGCGCACTTCAATTTTGCGTAGATCTTCGCTGAGGTTGATATCCTGCACGGTGCCCACTTCAACGCCCTGATAACGAACGGGAGTACGGCCCGGCACAATGCCGTCAGCAGACATAAAGTCAATGGTTACGGTATTGCCGCGATCTTCATAGCTTCCCCAGATAAGCCATCCTGCAATCATCAGCGCGATGAAAGGCAGCAGCCAGAACGGAGAGATACGGCGTTTAGTTTTAATCTGCGCTTCAGTCTGCGAAGCGGGCGTTTCCTGACTCATGTGCATCCCAAAGTAAGCGGCTGTCCAGCCATTCCACAGCAAGAATAGTCAATATTACCGCTGCGCCGAAATAAAACGCAGCTGGCCCCATAGTAAAAGCAAGTATCTGATCGCGATTAATCAGCGACATGGTTAAAGCGATAACAAAGAGATCCAGCATCGACCAGCGACCAATCCAGGTCACCATACGCAGCAGTTTGATGCGGGTACGCAATCCTTGCTCACATCTAAAATGGATGCTGATGAGCAACGTAAACATCACAATCACTTTGGTGAATGGCACCAGAATACTGGCGATAAAAACAATCGCCGCCACGCCGACGTTGCTGTTCGCCAGGGACATTATGCCTGACAGGATCGTGTCTTCCTGGCGGCCGCCATTGACATAAATTACCGAGATGGGCAGCAGATTAGCAGGCAAAAGCAGGACGATCGAGGCCAGCAGAGCAGCCCAACACTTTTGGATACTTTGATTCCTGCGCCAGCGTAACGGGATATGACAGCGAGGGCAGCGACCTCGGGCGTCCGGATAACCTGTAAAGTGGCAACCGAGGCAGACGCGAAGTTTTTCATCGGGCCGACGGGCTGGTCTTTGCGGATAGAAACGGTCCCAAAGCTGCTCAACGTTAAGGTGCGACAGCGTCAAAACACTGAGGATCACCAGCGCAATAAAAGCAAACAGACCCACACCGGGTTGCAAAAAAGCATAGTCCTGAACTTTGATTGATGCGACGCCAATGCCCACCAGATAGATATCAAGCATCACCCACTCTTTGAGCCTTTCCAGCATCAGCAGCACTGGGCGCAGGTTCATCCCAAGAATATTGCCAAACCACAGATAAGCGATTGAGGTCACGAGAATGATGGGCGCGCCGGCAACGCAAAAGAGTACGAAGGATGCGGTGAGTGGGTCTCCTTGTCGGGTCATTTGCCAGATGCCTTGCAGCACATTGGCGTCAATGCGCACACCTAATAAATAGATGTGCAGGAGCGGTTCTCCCCAGGCAAAGGGCATCAGCAGCAGCATGGTGAAAGCCATAGCCGCCAGTCGTGTTAATGACCAGTCGCGTCCGTCACGAATTTTTGCCTGACAGCGTGGGCAAAATGCACTTTGGTGCGAACGCATTTTAGGCAAGCTAAAGATCAGGTCACATTCAGGGCAACGATGGTAATGCGCACGAGGGAGTGCATCACCAATGGACCTGATGGCTATTTTTTTAGTCGGCGTGATGCGTGGTGTCGTTAAGGCCATGTATCGCGAATCAAATTGTTGAAGTAATGTTATCTTAACTCATGACGGGAATGATCTTGAGCATTAACGCATTTAATGTTTATTTTAGTAGGCTGCAGCTTTAAGTAAGACAACTAAGTGATTACATAATGAACAAAACAGAGCTATACACGGATCTGAACCGTGACTTTCAGGCATTAATGGCAGGTGAAACCAGTTTTCTGGCAACGCTGGCAAATACCAGCGCGTTGTTGTATGAACGTCTTGCAGAAGTAAACTGGGCCGGTTTTTATCTGCTCGAAAATGATACGCTGGTGCTGGGACCTTTCCAGGGAAAAATCGCCTGCGTGCGGATCCCGGTAGGACGCGGGGTGTGTGGGACCGCAGTAGCGCAGAACCAGGTTCAGCGCATTGAGGACGTTCATGCTTTTGACGGACACATCGCATGTGATGCCGCCAGCAACGCTGAAATCGTCCTGCCAATCACCGTCGAAAATCAGATAATCGGCGTGCTGGATATCGATAGCACGGCGTTTGGCCGCTTTACTGACGAGGATGAACAGGGGCTGCGAACGCTGGTGGCACAGCTTGAAACCGTGCTTGCAACGACGGATTACAAAAAATTCTTTGCGCGCGTCGCAGGATAATCAACGGATAACGTAGCAATTACTGATGACGTCATTATAATGTCGCCTGTTCATGCCTGCGCTTGTTGGCTACGTCCGTTGTAATCAGGAAATTTCATGGAAAATCAACCTAAGTTGAATAGCAGTAAAGAAGTCATCGCGTTTCTGGCCGAACGCTTCCCGCAGTGTTTTAGTGCGGAAGGCGAAGCGCGCCCACTGAAAATTGGCATTTTTCAGGATCTGGTAGAGCGTGTTGAGGGCGAAATGAACCTCAGCAAGACGCAGCTCCGCTCTGCCTTACGTCTCTATACTTCAAGCTGGCGCTATCTGTATGGCGTTAAATTGGGCGCAACGCGTGTTGATCTCGACGGCAACCCTTGTGGTGAGCTGGATGAGCAGCACGTTGAACATGCTCGCAAACAGCTGGAAGAAGCTAAAGCCCGCGTTCAGGCGCAACGTGCAGAGCAACAGGCGAAAAAACGCGAAGCAGCCGCTGCTGCCGGTGAAAAAGAAGACGCACCGCGTCGCGAGCGTAAGCCGCGTCCTGCACCGCGTCGTAAAGAAGGCGCTGAGCGTAAACCTCGCGCTGAGAAACCAGCAGCAAAAGCACCGCGTGCTCCTCGTGAAGAACAGCATACCCCGGTATCTGATATTTCAGTACTGACGGTAGGGCAGTCTCTGAAGGTGAAAGCAGGTAATAATGCGATGGATGCCACCGTATTAGAAATCACCAAAGATGGCGTCCGTGTACAGCTGAATTCGGGTATGTCTTTGATTGTACGCGCAGAACACCTGGTGTTCTGAAACGGAGGCCAGGCCTGGCATGAACACTTTTTTTAGGCTTACTGCGTTAGCTGGTCTGCTTGCATTAGCAGGCCAGGCACTTGCTGTGGAAGATATCACGCGTGCCGATCAAATCCCCGTTTTAAAGGAAGAAACCCAGCATGCGACGGTAAGTGAACGTGTGACATCGCGTTTTACGCGTTCGCACTATCGCCAGTTCGATCTGGATCAGGCGTTTTCGGCAAAAATTTTTGACCGCTATTTGAATCTGCTCGACTACAGCCACAACGTGCTGTTGGCGAGCGATATCGAACAGTATGCAAAAAAGAAAACGGTCCTTGGCGATGAACTGCGTACCGGCAAGCTGGATGTCTTTTACGATCTCTATAATCTGGCGCAAAAACGCCGATTTGAACGTTATCAGTACGCTTTAAGCGTACTGGCACGTCCAATGGATTTCACCGGTACCGACACCTTTAACCTCGACCGGAGCAAAGCGCCATGGCCGAAGAGCGAAGCAGAGCTTAACGCGCTGTGGGACGGCAAGGTTAAATTTGACGAACTCAGCCTGAAGCTGACCGGCAAAACCGATGCGGAAATTCGTGAAACGCTGACGCGTCGCTACAAGTTTGCGATTCGCCGTCTGGCACAGACCAACAGCGAAGATGTGTTCTCTCTGGCGATGACGGCTTTCGCCCGTGAGATCGACCCGCATACTAACTATCTCTCTCCACGCAATACCGAACAGTTCAATACTGAAATGAGCCTGTCTCTGGAAGGTATTGGCGCGGTTTTGCAAATGGATGATGACTACACCGTCATTAACTCCATGGTGGCGGGCGGCCCGGCAGCCAAGAGCAAAGCAATAAGCGTTGGCGACCGTATTGTCGGCGTGGGTCAGACCGGTAAGGGAATGGTCGACGTGATTGGCTGGCGTCTGGATGACGTTGTCGCGCTGATCAAAGGACCCAAAGGCAGCAAAGTTCGCCTTGAAATCCTGCCTGCCGGTAAAGGAACCAAGACGCGCACCGTCACGTTAACGCGTGAACGTATTCGTCTCGAAGACCGCGCCGTGAAAATGTCCGTGAAAACCGTTGGCAAAGAAAAAGTCGGCGTACTGGATATCCCTGGCTTCTATGTTGGCCTGACGGATGATGTCAAAGTTCAGTTGCAGAAGCTGGAAAAACAGAACGTCAGCAGCATCATTATCGATCTGCGTACTAACGGTGGCGGCGCGCTGACCGAAGCCGTTTCGCTCTCCGGTCTGTTCATTCCTTCCGGCCCGGTGGTTCAGGTTCGTGACAATAACGGTAAAGTGCGTGAAGACAGCGATACCGACGGCGTTGTGTACTACAAAGGCCCGCTGGTAGTGTTAGTCGATCGCTTCAGTGCTTCGGCATCAGAGATTTTTGCTGCGGCAATGCAGGATTATGGTCGTGCGCTGATCGTTGGTGAACCGACTTTCGGGAAAGGCACTGTACAGCAGTATCGCTCTCTGAACCGTATTTATGATCAGATGCTGCGTCCGGAATGGCCGGCGCTGGGTTCTGTTCAGTATACGATCCAGAAATTCTACCGTGTAAACGGTGGCAGTACACAGCGTAAGGGCGTTACGCCGGACATCATCATGCCGACAGGTAATGAAGAAACGGAAACCGGTGAGAAGTTTGAAGATAACGCGCTGCCGTGGGATAGCATTGATGCTGCGACTTACACCAAATCAGAGAATCTGACGCCATTCGGACCTGAATTGCTAAAAGAGCACAATGCGCGAATTGCCAACGATCCTGAGTTCCAGTACATCATGAAGGATATTGCGCGTTTCAATGCGATGAAGGATAAACGCAACATCGCTTCTCTCAATTACGCTCAGCGTGAGAAAGAGAATAACGAAGATGACGCAATGCGTCTGGCGCGTATCAACGATCGGTTTAAGCGAGAAGGTAAGCCGCCGCTGAAGAAACTGGACGATTTACCGAAGGATTACCAGGAACCAGATCCCTACCTGGATGAAACGGTAAAAATTGCGCTTGACCTGGCGCATCTTGAAAAAGAAAAGCCAGCGGAACAGCCCGCAACCAGTAAATAACCTCCAACAGGCGCAAGAAATTGTGCCTGTTTTTTTAACAAACGCATGAAGACGTCAGTGTGATACGATAAAATGTAAAGTTGTGTCTTTCTGGTGACTTAGCACCTATGGATGCTTGAAAATAGCCATAAGACCCATACGATATGGGTAATCGCATAGTGCGTTTTGTTAAATTGAGGTTAAAAGAAAATTATGATGCGAATCGCGCTCTTCCTGCTGACGAACCTGGCTGTGATGGTCGTTTTCGGGCTGGTATTGAGCCTGACAGGGATTCAGTCAAGCAGCGTTCAAGGCTTGTTGATCATGGCACTGCTGTTTGGTTTTGGTGGTTCCTTCATTTCGCTGCTGATGTCCAAATGGATGGCGTTAAAATCCGTTGGTGGGGAAGTGATCGAACAGCCTCGCAATGAAAGAGAACGCTGGCTGATGAATACGGTAGCGAATCAGGCTCGCCAGGCTGGGATCGCTATGCCGCAGGTTGCAATCTACCATGCGCCAGATATTAACGCGTTTGCTACCGGTGCGCGCCGGGATGCTTCGCTGGTGGCTGTGAGTACAGGCCTGTTGCAAAACATGAGCCCGGACGAAGCCGAAGCCGTTATCGCGCATGAAATCAGCCACATTGCTAATGGCGATATGGTTACCATGACGCTCATTCAGGGTGTGGTGAACACCTTCGTTATCTTTATCTCACGTATTCTGGCGCAAATTGCCGCTGGCTTTATGGGCGGAAACCGCGATGAGGGTGAGGGCAGTAACGGCAACCCATTGATCTACTTCGCAGTGGCGACGGTGCTGGAACTGGTGTTTGGTATTCTGGCGAGCATTATTACCATGTGGTTCTCACGTCATCGTGAATTCCATGCGGATGCCGGTTCAGCAAAACTGGTGGGGCGTGAGAAAATGATCGCCGCGCTGCAGCGTCTGAAAACCAGCTATGAGCCGCAGGAAGCGACCAGCATGATGGCGTTCTGCATCAACGGTAAATCCAAGTCGTTGAGTGAGCTGTTTATGACTCACCCGCCGTTGGATAAACGTATTGAAGCGCTGCGCAGCGGAGAGTATTTGAAGTAAGTTAATGACTGTCACGGGGCACCCGTTGCTCCGTGACTCATAAAACATAATGGCTATTTAAAGCTATCGATTAAAGCCTCACCCAGCATATTCTGTCCCAGTTCTGCTTTATCTCTCATTTCGCCATTTTTCTCTGCCGGGGACGAAAATATTCCTTGCCGCTTTATCTCTGGTAAAAACATTGGAGCCCCGCTGGCTGGCAAAAAGAACAGTGCCGGGCATTTGATGAAACCCAGTGGTAGACGGGCTATCATTGACAGCCCGTCTGGTAGGAAAAAACTAAATCAGAACTGGTAGTTTAATGATACCCAATAGTTACGGCCCGGGTTTACGTATCCGGTAGTGGATTGTGCAGTCTGATAGTAATCTCCTGCGTAGGTGCTATTACGGCCCACCTGGTAAAGTTTAACCTCGCTAAAGTCTTTATCCAGCACGTTATTGACCGCCGTATTCAGCGTCAGATCTTTGGTCAGCTTATAAGACATTCCCATGTCGAGAACGGTCCAGGCTTTTAAATCCGCGCCTTTATCGTCATAGACGGCCTTTTGTACTGCGCTGAGGTTGTTGTAATTTTCAGTAAAGCGTGGAGCTTTACCGCGATAACGTGCGCTCAGCCAGGCATTCATATCTTCCGTTGCCTGCCAGTTCAGGCGAGCGTTAGCCATATGTTTTGGCGTGTAGCTTAACGGCGCGCCTTTATTGTCACCATCTTTTTGCTTGCTCTGGGTGTAGGTGTAGTTGAGGGATAAAGTCAGCACATCCGACCACAGAGGGAAGGTGCTGGCAAATTCAACGCCATCGGTCCTTGCCTTGCCGCTGTTGGTATAGCTGTTGGTATTATCATCGATAGAATACGAGACAATTTTATTTTTGTATTCGGTATAGAAGCCGGTAATGTTGGCGTTCAGCCCGGTGTCGTTCTCGTAATACAGCCCGGTTTCGTAGCTGATACTTTCCTCAGGTTTTAGGTCCGGATTACCGACCGTATTCACGGTTCCTTGCGCGGTGACGCCGCTGATCCCGTTATGTAACTGGCTCAGTGATGGCGCTTTATAACCTGTCGTCACGCCGCCTTTGAGCGTCCATTCGTCGGATACGTCCCAAACCATGTACGCGCGTGGGCTGAGATGACCGCCAAAGACATCGTTATGCTCGTAGCGTGTCCCTGCGGTTAAGGCCAACGAGTCGAGAATATGCCATTCATCTTCTACATAGGCTGCCCACGTTTTTTGATGGAACGTTTCGCCGGTATTGGCCAGCACCACACCGTCTTTCATGCGCGCATCCCAATATTCCCCGCCGAGGGTTAAGAGGTGCGAATCACCTAATGGCGTCAGCAGTACTGAGTCCAGAATGACGTTGGTGTTCTTCAGTTCACGTGCGTCACCGGCCCGGCCTGCGTTCTCTGGCGTGAGTGCGGAGGAGACCAGTTGTCGTCCTTTGTTCTCAGTTTCATTCCAGCCGAGGGAGGATTTCCAGGTGCCGAACGTTAAGGCGGTATCGTGGCCGAGGGTGACTTTGTTACGCTCATAGCGCAGCGTTTTATCGTAACCCCCCGTCAGGTTACCCAACTGACCGTCATCGTTATCATAGCGCTGTCTGGCGGAGTCGAGATCTAACCACAGCGTATTGCTTTCATTCGTTTTCCAGTCGAGTCGCGTGCCGATGTTATAGTTTTCTGACTCGGTAGGATAAGGTACGCGGGTGGAGGAGGTATCGCTCAGGGAGGTAACGCTGGAACCCTGACGTTGGGTGGTGCTACCCCGAACCTGCATATCCAGTACGCCAGCGATTAACGGGCCGCTTGACCAGAAGTTGGCGGCCGTGCTGTTACCCCATTTATTACTCTCTTGCAGGTTAACGCCGGTATTGATGGAGGTGCTCCATTTATCGGTGCTTTTTTTGGTGATGATATTCACCACGCCACCGATTGCGTCGGAGCCATAAAGCGTCGACATCGGGCCGCGGATTACCTCAATATGATCAATTGCCGCCAGTGGAGGCATAAAGCTGGTATTCATAGCTGAGAAGCCGTTTGGCGTCACATCGCTGCTGCCGTTTTGACGAATACCGTCAATCAGGATCAGAGTATAACTGGCGGGCATGCCACGAATGCTGATCTCCAGGCCACCGGTTTTACCGGTGCTGCTTTCAACATCCACCCCTTCAACAGAACGCAGGGCTTCGCCTAAATCATTATATTTATTGGTTTGTAACTCTTGCTGTGAAATAACGGAGACGCTGGCGGCAGCGTTGGTGATTTTCTTTTCGTAACCGGAAGCGGTTACCACCATAACATCTTCAGCGAAGGCCAGGGGGCTGGAAAATCCTAAACAGGACAGAACAACAGAAGCAACAGGTTTTAAACGCATAGTCAAACTTCCTTTGTTAAAAATTCAAAGGAAGTAAGATAATTGATGGGAATGATAATAAAAATAATTATCATTATATGTTTACATAACTTATCACTTCTGGTGTTTTTCTTGAATAAATATACATAAATTGTCATTAGTTTTAGCTAAGTAAATAGCGTAAATGACCAATAATTAGTATTTGTAATCATTAGTTTGTAATTAATTTGCCATTAATTGAATGACTAACATTTAATCTATTTTCTGCGATTCAGAAGGTACTCAATTAGGAGTATCAGAAAAAAGTATGATAATTTTAGAGAATCGTCATACTTTTCTGCGCCGCATCATTTTTTTCGTCATTTCAGTCCGCCATAATCCCTTCCCCAGGAGACCGTTTAACGGCATTGAATCGTTGAGCGGCATAAAAATAACGCAAATCTGGATAACATAATGATTAAAGGCAAGCTGGCACTGCTTACGTGCGCATTGACTCTCGCATTAACCTCACCACTTCTCGCCGCGCAAAATGTGAGCGAGGGGCAGACGTTGAAGCTGGCAATTGGACCTGAGCCAACGGAAGGGTTTGACCCGATGCTGGGCTGGAGTCATGGCAGCTATTTGCTTTTGCATGCACCATTATTAAAACAAAACGCAGATATGAGCTGGGGTAACCTGCTGACGGAAAAAGTTGAAACCAGTGCTGACGGCAAAATCTGGACGTTGACGTTAAAACCCGACCTTAAATTCTCCGATGGTTCCCCGCTAACCGCTGAAGATGTGGTGTTCACCTATAATAAAGCCGCAAAGAGCGGCGGCAAAATCGACATGGGAAACTTTACTCATGCCAGCCTGATAGATAACCGCACGGTAGAAATCACGCTGCGCAGCCCGCAGAGCACCTTTGTGAACGTGCTGGGCTCTTTGGGTATTGTTCCCGAAAAACGGTATGACGAAAAAACATTCGCCAAAAATCCGATTGGCGCGGGCCCTTATCGGTTGGTGAGTTTTCAGCCGGGGCAGCAGCTGATCGTGGAGGCGAACCCCTGGTATGCAGGTAAGAAAAATGATTTCAGTAAGCTGGTGTTTGTCTTCCTTGATGAAGATAACGCTTATGCCGCAGCGCGCAGTGGTCAACTGGGACTCGTGCGTATTGCGCCTTCGATGGCGGTCGCCCCTCAACAGCAGAATTTGAAGCTTTGGGTACGCGACAGCGTGGAAAACCGTGGCATTGTGTTCCCGATGGATCCTGCGGGTAAAAAAGACGCCAATGGTTATCCGGTCGGTAACGATATCACGGCTGATATCGCCATCAGACGCGCCATCAACTACGCCATCGATCGTAAACAACTTGCCGATCAGGTCATGGAAGGTCATGCGATTCCGGCGTATAGCGCGGTTCAGGGCCTGCCATGGCAGGGACAGTCAGTTGCGTTCAAAGATGGCGACAGCGAAAAAGCACGGACGATTCTGGAAGAAGCCGGCTGGAAGGTGGGGAAAGACGGCGTACGTGTGAAAGACGGTAAAGAGGCTCGCCTGACTCTGTGGTACGCCAGCGGAGACAGTACGCGCCGGGATCTAGCCGAGGCCGTACGTGCGATGCTGGAGCCCGTGGGTATTCAGGTCTCGCTGCAATCCGGAAGCTGGGAAACCGTTGAGCGGCATATGCATGCGAATCCGACGCTGTTTGGCTGGGGAAGCCTGGATCCGATGGAGCTTTTCCATCACTACAGCAATCAGGCCGCGGGCGTGGAATACTACAATCCAGGCTATTACAGCAATCCCGTCGTTGAACAACATCTTAAACAGGCCATTGATGCTCCAGACTGGCAAAAAGCGTTGCCTTTCTGGCAACAGGTGGAGTGGGATGGCAAGCAAGGGGCTGGGGTGAAGGGCGATGCCGCCTGGGCATGGCTGCTGAACATTCAGCACACTTATCTGGCAAATCCGTGTATTGACTTAGGCAAAGGCGCGCCGGAGATTCACGGTAGCTGGTCCCTGCTCAATAATCTGGATGAATGGACCTGGACCTGCCGTTGATGAAGTCTGTTGTAGGCCATTTTCTACGGCTGATAGTGTTATTAGTGCTGGTTGCGGCTGGCACTTTTATGCTGCTCAGCTTTTCTCCTGTCGATCCGATTCGCGCCTATATCGGCAACGATCTCCTGCACGTGCCGCCGGAACAATATGCGCGTATCGCTGCTCGCTGGGGATTAGACCAGCCGTTATGGGAGCGTTTTGGTCACTGGTTTATACGTGTATTGCAGGGCGATCTCGG
Source organism: Citrobacter sp. S46_ASV_140 (assembly GCF_018919545.1). Classification (NCBI taxonomy): domain Bacteria; kingdom Pseudomonadati; phylum Pseudomonadota; class Gammaproteobacteria; order Enterobacterales; family Enterobacteriaceae; genus Citrobacter; species Citrobacter sp. S46_ASV_140. Next base: position 11,799 of record NZ_JAHLRC010000043.1, on the reverse strand, counting down.
CTACTCAATGTTGTTTAATGCACCGGTTGCCAGCGTAATCAAGGAGCGCTTTGCGACTTCGTTTGCCTTGCTTGGCGGCGCGTGGCTGCTCTCCGGCATACTGGGAACGGCAATGGGGTTTGTCGCGGGTCGTTATCTGAATCGCTGGCCGGATAAAGCAATCTGTCGACTCAGCTATCTGCTTTCGTCGTTGCCGACCTTCTGGATTGGCATGCTGCTGCTGGCGTTATTTGCCGTGCGCTGGCCGGTATTTCCGGTCTGCTGCGCGTGGGAGCCGGGCAACAGTGGTGATATGGCCACGCTGGCTGAGCGTCTGCGCCATTTAGTGCTGCCCGTTTGCGCGCTAAGTTTATTGGGACTTGGCCAAATTACACTTCATACACGGGAAAGTATCGCCAGCGTGATGAAAAGCGATTTTGTCCGTTTTGCGCGTTCTCAGGGAGATAAAGGCTGGTCGCTGTTGCGTCATCAGGTTCTGCGCCACGCTATCACGCCCGCGCTGTGCCTGCAGTTCGCCTCGTTGGGAGAACTGCTGGGCGGCGCATTGCTGGCGGAAAAAGTTTTTGCTTATCCGGGACTGGGACAGGCCACTATTGATGCCGGATTACGCGGCGATCTGCCGTTACTGATGGGGATTGTGTTGTTCAGTACCGTACTGGTGTTCATTGGCAACTCGTTGTCTACCTGGCTTGTCCATGTGTTGAACCGTGCTCTGGAGCGACCTGATGCTCTATAATCCGACGCCGACGCTGATTCGTCTTCTGCTCTCTTTTAGCTGCCTGCTATGCATTGCGGTGTATGGCGCAGCGACGCTGGATAACCCATTGAGCGTTAATCTGCTTGCCCGTCATTTACCGCCTGATGCGCTGTATTGGTTTGGCACCGATAACCTCGGTCGCGATCTGTGGATTCGTTGCTTTCAGGGCGCGTTAACCAGTCTGCAAATTGGTATTGGCGCGGCGTTGTGCAGCGGTTTCATCGCATTACTGATGGCAGCGGTTTCACGTATACATCCGCGTCTGGATGTACTAATGCGTCTGATTACCGATGCCATGCTGTCAATGCCGCATCTGCTGTTGCTCATATTGATCTGTTTCACGCTGGGTGGCGGAAAAAATGGGGTGATTATGGCGGTTGCGTTGACCCACTGGCCGCGTCTGGCGCTAATCCTGCGTGCCGAAGCGCAGCGCGTGGCCCACAGTGACTATCTGACATTGACCTGGCGTCTGGGACACGGACATTTTTACTGCTGGCGGCATCACTATCTCCCGGCATTGTTACCCCAGTGGTTAACGGGAACCTTGCTGATGTTTCCCCACGCGGTGTTGCACAGCGCGGCGTTGAGCTTCCTCGGTTTTGGGCTGGCGCCGCATGAACCATCGCTGGGCCTGTTGCTGGCTGATGCGCTGAGGTTTATCAGTCATGGAGACTGGTGGTTAGTGCTGTTTCCTGGGCTGATGCTATTCAGTCTGGTTATGTTATTCGATCAGCTCGCAAGGGCAGTGCATCGTTTATGGTTACGAGGTGACGCATGTTGAGTTTAAGACAGGTCTCGCTGGACGTGGCGCGTTATCGCTGGTACGGCGCGAGAAACTGGTCTTCGCTGTTGCAGGATATCTCTTTCGACGTAGCGCCAGGTCAGATGGTGGCGTTAGTTGGGGGAAGTGGGGAAGGTAAAAGCCTGTTGCTGCAATGTCTGCTTGATCTCTTACCGGACAATTTGCGTTTCAACGGCTCCATCACCCTGGAAGGGAAAACGCTGGATAGTGATGATATTCGCAAATGTCGTGGCAATACTTTCAGCTATGTCCCGCAAGGTGTTCAGGCGCTTAACCCGCTGCTCTCGATTGAAAAACATCTGCGCAGGGCAAGTCAGCTCTCTGGCCAGGCCTGGAATGCCGGAAAAATTGAACGATTGCTCCAGCGTAGCCAACTGGAAAGTCGCGTATTAGATGCCTTCCCACGCCAGCTTTCAGGGGGGATGGCGAAACGTGTTCTGGCCTGTCACGCGTCGCTGAGTCAGGCTCGCTATATTCTGGCGGATGAAATTACCGCCTGGCTTGATGCACCGCTGGCTAATCAACTGCTTGAACAGCTACGTGAGCAATGTGAGCAAGGGGCTGGCGTTTTATGGGTAACGCACGACCTCACGCTTGCCGCTCGCCACGCGGACCGCATTGTCGCGCTGCACCAGGGAAGGGTGTCGGATAACGTCAGCCGGGAACAGCTGTTACGCGGAGAGATCAGCGAGCATCTGCAACGCCAATGGCGGGCCCTGCCTGAAAGAAATCAACTTTTTGGAGAGCGCGATGCTGTGCTGTCGTGAAGTGACGATTTGTCAGGGAGGAAAGGTGCTTTGGCAAAATCTGAACTTCTCTCTGCGCCCCGGAGAACGCATTGGGGTTTGTGCACCCAGCGGAACCGGCAAAACAACGTTGGGGCGCGTACTGGCGGGCTGGCAAAAACCGACCTCGGGTGACATTCTGGTTGATGACCAACCGCTGCCAATGCACCAGTATTGCCCGGTGCAACTGGTGCCACAGCATCCGGAATTAACCTTTAACCCCCGGCGTAGCACTGGTGATGCGGTTTATGATGCCTGGCGACCTGATGCTGAACTGCTTACCCGTCTTCACATCAACCCTGAGTGGCTAACTCGCCGTCCCGGACAGCTTTCTGGCGGTGAACTGGCGCGAATTGCTTTACTTCGCGCGCTGGATCCGCGGACACGTTTTCTTATTGCCGATGAAATTACCGCCCAGCTCGATCCTTCCATTCAAAAAGATATCTGGGTATTGCTGCTTGAAGAGTGCCAGCGTCGGCCATTAGGTATGCTCATTATCAGCCATCAGCAGGCTCTGCTTGATCAGCTCTGCTCCAGAAAACTCATTGAAGCGTGAGGCAATAACGTGCGGTAATGTCTATTGATTAAATTGTTACGTTATAATATAACAATTCACTCGCAAACGATTTGAGGGTGAAATTTTGGCTATTCGTTTTAACAAACTGACAATCGCTCTGGGGATGCTTTTGGTCAGTGGGCAGGTTTTGGCCCATGGTCATCATTCCCATGGTGCGCCGATGAGTGAAGCAGAACAAAAGGCGTCGGAAGGGGTATTTGATGATAACCAGGTGCAGAACCGGGCGCTGTCCGACTGGGATGGCATGTGGCAATCTGTCTATCCGTATCTGGTCAGTGGCGAACTTGATCCGGTTTTCAAAAAGAAAGCGGAGAAAGATAAAAGCAAAACGGCAGAACAAATTAAAGCTTATTACCGTACAGGCTATGCAACCAATGTAGACACCATCGGCATCGAAGATGGCGTGATGGAATTTCACACCGGTAATCAGGTCGCATCGTGCAAATACGATTATGCCGGGTATAAAATCTTGCACTATAAATCAGGCAAGAAAGGTGTACGGTATCTGTTTGAGTGTAAAGCCGCTGACAGCAAAGCGCCTAAATACGTGCAATTCAGCGATCATATTATCGCGCCGCGTAAATCGAGCCACTTCCATATCTTTATGGGAAATACCTCGCAGGCTGCCTTGCTTGAGGAGATGGAAAACTGGCCTACCTACTACCCTTATCAGCTGAAGGGCGAAGAAGTAGTGGATGAGATGCTGCACCATTAATCTGGGCTAACCTTATCTGTACACACCCGCCACCAGTGGCGGGTTTTTTTAATTAATAACCTGCTCTTTCCATCACCTGTCGCATTCGTTAGCATATTGTATCGCAGCAAGTGCATGTGTTTTTTCAGGAAGAGGTTAACGTGTTCGCAGAGTATGGAGTTCTGAATTACTGGACGTATCTGGTGGGGGCTATTTTTATCGTGCTGGTACCGGGGCCAAATACGATATTTGTGCTGAAGAACAGCGTCGGTAGGGGAGTAAAGGGGGGTTATCTCGCCGCCAGCGGTGTGTTTATTGGTGATGCCGTGTTGATGTTTTTGGCCTATGCCGGTGTTGCTGCATTGATTAAAACAACGCCCGTTTTGTTCAATATCGTTCGTTATCTTGGCGCTTTCTATTTACTCTATCTTGGCGCGAAGATCCTGTATGCAACACTGAAATCGAAAGCAAGCGACGCCGCGCCCGAGGAAGTCCCGTTTGGCGCTATTTTTAAGCGCGCATTAATCCTGAGCCTGACCAATCCCAAAGCTATTCTGTTTTATGTGTCATTCTTCGTGCAGTTTATTGATGTCAATGCGCCGCATTCAGGGCTGTCATTCTTTATTCTGGCTATTACGCTTGAGATAGTGAGCTTTTTCTATCTGAGCTTCCTTATTTTCTCCGGCGCGTTTGTGACGCAATATATCCGTACGAAGAAGAAACTGGCGAAAGTGGGGAATTCCCTTATCGGCCTGATTTTCGTTGGTTTTGCCGCCCGTCTGGCCACGCTTCAATCGTGATGCCGTCGGCCCGCTGATAGTGGCGGGCCTTTAATATTGCGCTCTGCTTTTCATTTATAATCGTACGGTTATAACCAATAAATGGTATTTTAAATGTATATTTTGAGGCGTACCCTGTGTACAGCAGCGGTTCAATATGACTCGCTGGTTGTCGACTGGAAAAGGGAAGAAAAATGCTTCAAATTCCACAGAATCATATCCATACACGCTCTACGCCATTCTGGAACAAAGAAACGGCGCCTGCCGGAATTTTCGAACGCCACCTTGATAAAGGGACCCGAGCCGGGGTTTATCCTCGACTTTCGGTTATGCAGGGGGCGGTCAAATATCTCGGATACGCAGACGAACACAGTCCGGAGCCAGTAGAGGTGATGATTATTGAAGCCGGTCAGTTTGGCGTTTTTCCACCGGAAAAATGGCATAACATCGAAGTGATGACCGACGACACTTACTTTAATATCGATTTTTTCGTCGCCCCGGAAGTTCTGATGGAGAGTGCAAATCAACGAAAAGTCGTGCGCACCGGCAAGGAGTAAATCATGGGTAAAGCAACCTATACCGTAACCGTGACCAATAACAGCAACGGTGTTTCTGTTGATTATGAAACAGAGGCACCAATGACATTACTGGTGCCGGATGTGGCAGCTGAAGTGGTCAAAGATCTGGTCAATACCGTGCGTTCGTACGATACCGAAAATGAGCACGAAGTCTGCGGGTGGTAGGCATTAGTCACTGCTACTGATTGAATATATTAGTTTTTAATCTAAAAACTGCACTGCGCTTTGACGGCGCAGTGCGTTTTTTTATCTGGGCGAAACAGGGAAATATCCTGCAAGGATTCCTTAAGAATACCTTAAGAGATTCGCATTGATTGCTAATAGTTGATCATTCACAGGGGTTATGATCGCGAAACAGATATAAAACAGAACATCGCGCTTATGAAACTCAATACCCGACTTACATTACCCACAATCATTCTCGGATTAGCCATCGTGGCGATCCCGTTCGCCGCGAACTGGCATCTCCCGCTACTCAACGGTACTGTCGTCAGCTGGATTGAAAATGGCCAGGCGCTATGGCTGCTGTTTGGTGCCATATTTACACTCAGTTACATCAGGCCCTTATCACGTCCCGAAGGCGAGAAGCAATTTTGGCTTTGGGCGGCAGCGTGGTGGCTGGTATTACTGGGCCGAAGCACAAGTTGGGGCCGCGATTATTTTCCTGAGCATCCTAAACTCCTGTTCCGGGCTATCTCAGTGGTATTGATTGCCATGATTATTCTGCCAGTGCTGATTTCGAAGCGCTTACGCCAGGATATTGCCCGTCGCTTGCGCAATGAACCGCTACCTCTGTGGCTGTTAGCGATCACCACCTGTGCATTTTTGATCTCCGATACGGTAGAGCATCATCGTCTGCTGGCTCCCATCTTTCTGCACAATGCTCAGTATGGCGATCTGATTGAAGAACTGTACGAACTACCGTTTATGGCGGGATTGTTTCTGATGAACCTCGGCTTTATGCGGCGGGATAAGCAGGAGGAAGCTGCATCCATCCGCTTTAGTGAACCACAGCTGGCGAAGTCATGAGATAAGACCTGAGTCTGGAAAGCCAGACTCAGGCGATGATGGCGGTGATTTACGCAATAGCCTCACACAGACGTGACTTCATATCGCTATACGTTTGTGCGGCATATTTTTCTGCCCACCCCTGATCGGTAATGTGCTCAATATTTACGGCGCAATATTTGGTTTCCGGCGTTTTCGAAATAGGATCGAGATTGTCCTGGGTTAACTCGTTACACGCGCCAATCCACCATTGATAGGTCATATAGACCGTTCCGGCATTGATGCGCTCGGAGACATCCGCGCGGCTGATAACCTTACCGCGGCGCGAGCTGACCCATACCAGATCGCGATGACGAATACCCAATTTTTCAGCATCATGGGTATTGATTTGCACATACCCAGGCTCGTCTGCCAGCGCTTGCAACGCTGCGCAGTTGCCGGTCATCGAACGGCAGGAGTAGTGCCCAACCTCACGCACGGTACACAGCACCAGCGGATATTGTTCATCAGGAACTTCTGCAGGCGCTCGCCACGGCGCGGCAAACAGTTTGCCTTTGCCATTGGCGGTATCAAACTGGCTGTGCGCGTAAAGGTAGGGCGTACCAGGACTATCGAGATCCGGACATGGCCACTGAACATGACCCATCTCACCCATTTTCTCATAGGTCACGCCGTAGAACATTGGACACAGCTCGCGCATCTCATCCCAGATTTGCTGGTTATTTTGATACTGCATTGGATAACCCATTTCGCTGGCCAGCAGGCTGATAATCTCCCAGTCACGCTTTACATCACCAGTGGGTTCAATCGCTTTCTCAAAACGCTGGAAACCGCGATCGGCGCAGGTAAAGACGCCACCGTGTTCACCCCATGAGGTGGCAGGCAGGAGGACATCGGCCATTTCCGCCGTCTTGGTCATGAAGATATCCTGCACGACGATAAAATCGAGCGCGTTAAATCCTTCGCGGACCAGACCCAAATCGGCCTCGGTTTGCAGCGGATCTTCTCCCATGATGTAGTAGGCTTTGATTTTGCCTTCGATAGCCAGATGCGGAACTTCGGTGATGCGGGTCCCAACCTTGTCATCCATCTGATTAACGTCAATGCCCCATGCGGTGGCAAATTTCTCCCTGACGGCGAAATCGGTTACGTCCTGATATCCTGGAAACTGGTTAGGCAGCACCCCCATATCGCACGCGCCCTGCACGTTATTTTGCCCGCGCACCGGGCCAACACCGACGTTAGGGCGTCCCAGATTTCCGGTCAGCAAGGCCAGGCTCGACAAACCACGAACCACGTCAACGGCCTGACCAAACTGGGTGACGCCCATCCCCCACATCACGGTGGCCGATGGCGCCGCGGCAAAAGTACGCATCGCCTGACGAACCTGCTGTGCGGGAACACCGGTTAAATGTTCAACGTCTTCAGGCGCATACTCCTTAACGGTTTCCCAGTATGTTTCCAGTCCTTCCGCATGCTTTTGTACATACTCGCGATCGTAGAGTTGCTCCTCGATGAGAACATGGCCAAACGCGTTGACCAGCGCCATATTGCAACCGTTTTTCAACTGCAAATGTTGGTCAGCGATACGGGCAGTTTCAATACGGCGTGGGTCGCAGACAATGATTTTTGCGCCGTTCTGGCGAGCTTTAATTACCCGGCGGGCCACAATTGGGTGTGAATCGGCACAGTTATAACCAAAGATCAGTAGGCATTTTGAGTTTTCAATGTCGCTGATGGAATTGCTCATGGCGCCATTGCCTAACGTCTCCTGTAACCCGGCAACGGAAGGGCCGTGACAGACGCGGGCACAGCAATCGACATTGTTGGTATGGAGCACGCCACGTGCGAATTTTTGCATCACGTAGTTGGTCTCATTCCCAGTTCCACGGGAAGAGCCGGTGGTCATGATGGCACGAGGGCCATAGGTATTTTTGATTTCAGTTAAGCGTTTTGCGGTGTAACGAATGGCTTCATCCCAGCTAACGGGAGTGAATTTTCCACCTTTTTCATAACGGATCATCGGGCGAGTCAGACGGGGAGTCAGAAGGCGTGTGTCGTTAAGAAAGTCCCAACCATAATAGCCTTTCAGGCATAACTGATTTTGGTTCGTTACACCCTCTGCGGCCTCAGCGCGGATGATTTTGTTATTCTCAACAACAAGCTTGAGCTTGCACCCGGCCCCACAGTATGGGCATACACTGGTGATTTTTTTCATCAATAACAGACCTGTTAAATGCTGAAATAGCGCGAATTGTAGACGCAGTCACGCGATACGCATCGCGGACTACGATGTGTCGTAGTGACGGGCTGTTTAAGCATAAAGTGTGCCAGAAGTGAAAACCCAGCAATAGCAGGGGCTGACGGCCAAAGCGTTAAGCAGAATGACTGACGATTCGACATTAATGACGAGGCGCGACAAAATTAGTCTGCCGGTCAGCGGTGTAACCTTATGAAACATCGGAAAAAGATGAAAAACAGAAGTGATAGCGATCACAAATTTTAATTTTTCAGCGCTATGCTATGCTTTTATACGACGAGTGAATCGTTAATTTAAAAACATAAGTGAGGGAAATTATGGGCATTATTTCATGGGTGGTTTTCGGTCTTATTGCTGGGATTTTGGCAAAATGGATTATGCCGGGTAAAGATGGCGGCGGATTCTTTATGACCATTATCTTAGGGGTTGTCGGTGCGGTAGTGGGTGGCTGGATCAGCACCTTCTTTGGTTTTGGTAAAGTCGATGGTTTCAACTTCGGTAGTTTCGCCGTGGCGGTGATCGGTGCGATTGTGGTGTTGTTTATCTACAGAAAAATCAAAAGCTAAGTAAACATACAGACAATAGAGGCCACTAATATGTGGCCTTTTTCTTTAGGTCACCACCAGCCGAATTCTGTTCCCAGAACGACGATGATAGCCACACCAATCATAATAAGCGTTGTTTTTTTCATCGTTATGCTCCCGGCGCAGCGTAGCCGCCAATAAAAAACCAGGATAAGAAAACGACAGCGGAAATGAAAATGATGACGGGGAAAATAATACCGAGTCGCATACGATTATCTGCCAGAGTTATTTAAAGACGGGTTAGCATAGCAGGGCTTAATGTACGACAAAAGTGGTTTTATCCTGACGCTTTTTATCCTTGTACATTGCGCTGTCTGCGAGGTGAAGCGCGCAGTTTACATCAGTCTCCAACGGATTAATTTCCACCACGCCCAGACTGGCGCCAGGATAAAATAGATGAATGTCACCCAGATGGTAGTCACCGCAAATTTGCTGTTGTAGCTGATTTTTCACCTGCTGCAGGCGGTCTCGCGGCTCCCTGTCATCTTCCTGTGACAGGCTCACGACTAAAAATTCGTCACCACCCAGTCGGCCAAGGATATCGTTGTCACCGCATTCGCGAAGCAGACGCTGACCAATCTGGATCAGAAACTGGTCGCCAACCTCGTGGCCAAAGCGGTCATTGATCAATTTGAAATCATCCAAATCAATATAGGCAAAAATAATCTTCTGCCTGAGATGTCGGGCAAGGGAAAAAAGAGTTTCAACATTTTCAAAAATGGCGCGCCGATTCGGTAATCCGGTCAGGGCATCGGTGTAAGAGTGCGCAATCAGCGCGGCATTCGCTTCGCGTAACTGAGCAACCAGCGACTCTTTTTGAATTGACTGGGCGATCAGGCCTGCAAACAGATGTAACACCTGTTCGCCACGTTGGCTTAATGCGTGCTGGTGGCGACTGGTGGCGCAGAGCGTACCGTAAAACGTTCCGTCGGGAAGATGAACCGGCGTGCTCAGGAAAGTGGTTATCTCCAGCGCGCGGGCGGCGGTACACTCCGGCCAGCGAGCGGGAACGTTGTCGCTGTACAGACAGTTTTCGTCTATGGCGCGTTTGCATAGCGTCTCATCCCAGGGTACGGACAGCCCTTCAGGGATCTGCATCTGCTTGCTATTGCGCGCATACAAAATATGCTGCAGGCGGGCATCTAAATCGACCTTGGTTAAATAGGTGGATTCCATCTCAGTCACCACTTCCAGCATCTCCAGAAGTTGCCGAACCAGGCTCTCAACTGACTGCTCCGTGGCTAAGGATTGTGAGACTCTGGCAAGGATCATGTCCGACATGAGGTGTAAATGCTCCTGAGTAATGACTGGGCTAACGTGGCCCGCATGATAGAACATCAAGATGAAAGATGAAACACGCCATCCCGCTCAAAACTTAAACATTAAATTGAAAGCTGACAGTAAAACATGGAGATAGATGGAAAGTCGGGGTAACCTGCCGGGATAAGGTTTTTAACAGGAGTCGATATGAAACTGGCGTCTATTATTTTGCCCGGCTTGTTGGTGCTAGCGGGATGTACCACTCAGCCCGAAGCCCCCAAACCGCCGAAGATTGGTCTGGCGAATCCGGCATCGGTATATTGCGAACAAAAGGGCGGCTCGCTGATTGCGGTGCAGACCCCGCAAGGCGTAAGGTCGGACTGCAAATTACCGGGCGGGGAAGTGATTGATGAATGGGCGCTCTGGCGCAGAGATCATCCGACAACGGGCAAATGAAATCCGGTTAGCATTGACGTATCCATTCAGCCAGCACCAGCGCGTGGTTTTGCTGGGTGTTTTTCGCCGCATACAGTAGCGTTAAGGTTTGCTGTCGGGCAATCTCTGCGAGACGCTTTCCTTCCTGCTGCTGTAGGGCGAGTTCAGCGCGATATTGCTCGGAAAAGTGTGTGAAATCAATCAATTCTGCGTGGAACGCCTTGCGTAAATCAGATGACGGCGTAAGCGCTTTATTCCATTCGTTAAAAATAAGGTCGGTCTTTTTTACCCCGCGAGGCCACAGCCTGTCGACCAGTACGCGATAACCATCATTTTTTTCTGCTGGGTCATACACGCGTTTACATTGAATTTTCATCTTTTCATCTGCTCCATTAATCCACTGCTTTGATATATTTCGACACCTTTATTACGGTTAAATAAGATCGTAAAACGTGACAATTGTAACATTCTGCCCGTCCTGACTCCCAATTTAAGGGATTGTGATACCAACAAAAAATCGGTAGGCTGAGGCTCCTTATATTGTCCCTCATTGTCTGGACATAAGGAAAGCTTAATGGAAATTTCCCCGTTTAAAGATACGCTTCGCATTGCGCTGGTGGGTGATTACAGCCCTGATATTGTGGCGCATCAGGCCATTCCTCTTGCTATCGATGATGCCGCTGCCGTCCTGGAATTAGTGGCTGATTATGACTGGCTAACCACCTCTGATATTAGCAGCAGTGAAGATCTGATTGGCTATGATGCTATTTGGGTCGTTCCTGGCAGTCCATATCGGCACCTGGAAGGCGCACTGATCGCGATACGCTACGCGCGTGAAAACAGCATCCCATTCCTCGGGACCTGTGGCGGTTTTCAACATGCGATTCTGGAGTATGCCCGCAACGTGCTGGGCTGGAGTGATGCTGCCCATGCGGAAACGGATACCAGGGGGCGGATGGTCATCGCACCGTTGACCTGCTCGCTGGTAGAAAAAACGGATGATATTGAACTGAGGGCCAATACGCTGATTGCCAAAGTCTACGGACGGGGTGTTATCTCCGAGGGGTATCACTGCAACTATGGCGTATCGGAAGATTTTGCCGCCGAGCTTGAGAGCGGTGATCTTCGTGTGACTGGCTGGGATGAGGCTGGTGATATCCGTGCCGTTGAGCTGGTGACGCATCCTTTTTTTGTCGGCACACTCTTTCAGCATGAACGTGGAGCGCTGGCGGGAAAACCCGTGCCGTTAGTTCAGGCAATGCTGCGCGCTGCGCGAGGAT
>NZ_JAHLRC010000042.1:0-36555 GCF_018919545.1 Citrobacter sp. S46_ASV_140 | reverse complement strand
TGGTAACTAAAGGATCGAGACTCATCGCTGAGACGATATTTGGTCATAGCTCATTTCCATGTTGCGCACCTTAGTTAAACGTAGCAAAGTTTTCCGCACTGGCTAAATCAGCGGAAATTCCATAAAATGCATTTCAAATATACTTTATAAAATAAACAAAATGAGTAAGAACAAACAGAGTGAGCGGGTCCTCAATCTTCCGGCCGGTTATTTTGGCATGGTACTGGGCATCATTGGGATGGGGTTTGCGTGGCGTTATGCCAGTCAGGTGTGGCCAGTGAGTCACTTGATTGGCGACGGTTTAGTGATCCTCGCAATGGTCATTTGGGGGCTGCTGACGCTGGCCTTTCTTAGCCGTTTACTGCGTTTTCCGCAGAGCGTATTGGCGGAAATTCGTCACCCGGTGATGAGCAGCTTTGTCAGTCTGTTTCCGGCCACAACGATGCTGGTCGCGATTGGTTTTGTCCCGTGGTATCGACCGCTGGCGATTGGGTTGTTCAGCATTGGCGTGGTGATACAGCTGGCCTACGCCGCCTGGCAAACGGCAGGGTTGTGGCGTGGATCGCATCCAGAGGAAGCCACCACTCCGGGTCTGTATCTGCCGACCGTCGCCAATAACTTTATCAGTGCAATGGCCTGTGGCGCACTGGGTTTCAACGACGCAGGATTGGTGTTTTTGGGCGCCGGGGTTTTTTCCTGGCTCAGCCTGGAGCCGGTGATTCTGCAACGTTTACGTAGCTGCGGTGAGTTGCCTGCGGTGTTACGTACTTCACTTGGCATTCAACTGGCGCCTGCGCTGGTCGCCTGCAGCGCCTGGCTTAGCGTTAACGGTGGCGAGGGCGATACGTTAGCCAAAATGCTGTTCGGCTATGGTCTGCTGCAACTGCTGTTCATGCTACGGCTCATGCCGTGGTATTTGTCACAGCCATTTAATGCATCTTTCTGGAGCTTCTCGTTTGGCGTGTCGGCTCTGGCGACAACAGGGCTGCATCTGGGCCACAGTAGCGAGTCAGGATTTTTTCATACGCTGTCGATCCCACTGTTTATTTTTACCAATTTTATCATTGCATTATTACTGGTACGTACGTTTGCATTGCTGATGCAGGGGAAACTGCTCATCCGCACGGAGCGTGCTGCATTACTGAAATCTGAGGATAAATAATGACCCTTTGCGACGAAAACTACTTTACTGAGAAATACGATTTAACTCGTACGCATTCCGATGTTGTTGAAGCGGCAAAAATTGTTAAGCCAGGTAAAACGTTAGACCTGGGCTGCGGTAACGGTCGTAACAGCCTGTACCTTGCGGCAAACGGTTATGACGTGACAGCATTAGATAAAAATCCCATGAGCATCGCTAACCTTGAGCGTATCAAAGCGGCGGAAGGGCTGACCAATCTGCACGCGAACGTCGCGGATCTCAACGCATTACGCTTTGACGGCGAATATGATTTTATTCTTTCTACCGTTGTGCTGATGTTCCTTGAAGCCAAAACTATCCCTGGCCTTATTGAAAATATGCAGCGTTGCACTAAACCGGGCGGATATAACTTAATCGTCGCGGCGATGGATACCGATGATTTTCCGTGTACCGTGGGTTTCCCGTTCGCGTTTAAAACCGGAGAATTGCGCAATTATTACAGCGGATGGGAGCTGCTGAAATATAACGAAGACGTGGGTGAACTTCATCGTACGGATGAAAACGGTAATCGAATTAAACTGCGCTTTGCCACAATGCTGGCACGCAAAACTGCCTGAACCTCCCGCCTGGGTTAACTCTTTCTGCGCTCAGCATTTTTTGTGCCGGGCGCAGAGAGAAAATTGTGCGGTGTTTACCATTTTTAGTACATCCAAAATGAAACGGTTTTGCTATGCTTTTTAAGCATCATTGCGAAAACTAAAGGGATCGTTTCATGCGTACTCAAACTTTATTTAAAGTTGCAGTGCTTACTGGCTTGTTGGCATTATCCGGCTGTGCGTCAAAAGTGACCGCGCCGGATAAATATTCTGGGTTTTTAAAAAATTACTCTGATTTGAAGGAAACACAATCAGCATCGGGACAAACCGTACTCCGTTGGGTTGATCCGAGCTACAACGAATCCAAATATGACAACATTGTATATAACCCGGTAACGTATTATCCGGTTCCTAAACCTACCACGCAGGTAGGGCAGCAGGTTCTTGATCAACTGCTGACCTACACCAATACCCAGTTGAAATCCGCCATCAGCAAGCGTAAGCCCCTGGTTACTACCCCTGGGCCACGTAGCCTGATTTTCCGCGGAGCGATTACCGGTGTTGCAACGAGCAAAGAAGGACTGCAGTTCTATGAAGTGATCCCGGTTGCGCTACTCGTTGCGGGAACACAAATGGCAACGGGTCACCGTACCATGGATACCAACCTCTATTTCGAGGGTGAGTTGATTGATGCGGCGACCAATAAACCGGTAGTTAAAGTTGTACGTAAGGGTGAAGGTAAAGATCTGAGCAACGAAAATACGCCGATGACATTCGAAACGTTGAAGAAAGTTGTTGATGACATGGCGACGGATGCCACCATGTTTGACGTGAACAAAAAACCACAATAATAATCAACGCACCATCTCAGGATGGTGCGTTTTTTTATGCCACCCGGCGTCGATAGAATAGTTTACCCATCAGCACTTCTGGTCGGGCAAACATCACCATATTCCCCAGTAAAATCAATACTAATCCGGCAATAGAGTTAACTTGCCAGACGTATCCTTCATACAATGTTGACAGCGTTAGCGCAACCAGCGGGAAAAGCAGGGTGCTGTATGCCGCCCTACTGGGACCAATGCGACCTACCAGTGTGAAATAAGCGCCGAAAGCAATCACTGAGCCAAAAATAGCCAGATATAACAGCGCGCTGAGATAGCTGAATGTCCATTGTGGCGTAAAATTGTCCCCGCGCATCAGCGCAATGGCAGCGATCAACAGCGTGCCGTACAGCATGGCCCAACTGTTGGTCGTTAACACTTCCAGCCCTTTTTTCTGGTGACGCATGCTGATCATATTACCCAATGAGAAACCGAAGGTTCCAAGGGCGCTTAAGCCGATACCCAGCAGCAAGGAATGATTGAATCCGCTGTTGAGCAAATCCTGCCAGAACAGAGTCACAATGCCCGTCAGTCCGAGACCAGCTGCGATATAGAAACGCAGCGGTGGTCTTTGCCCAAAAAAGATGAAGCTATTGACCGCATTGAACAGGACGGCCATTGAGAAAATCACCGACTCCAGGCCGGTATTAATCCAGGCTGCAGCCGTATAAAAACACCAGAAGTTGAAGCAAAAAACGCATCCACCCTGTAACAGACAAAACAGATGATCGCGACCAGACAGTTTGCGTAATTTACCGCTAACCAGCAGGATCACTATCATCAGCGAACTGGCAACGGCGAAGCGCCAAAAGATAGAAACCGGCGCAGAAACCGGGCCCTGCTGCAAATAAATCGCAATCCATGTCGTTCCCCAAATTACCACCACCAGGCAGTACAACAGTGCGTTCATACAACTCTCTCTTTTTTGGATTCAGGTTCACACTGTGTCATGTCTGGCGGCAGGAGGCTTTCATCGGTTTGCGGCGGACTTGCAAAATCTTGCGCTTTTTTAGCGTAAAAGCGAAAAGGAAGCTGTTAACAATATGTGGCTGTTATAGACTGAAAGCCTGCTAACTTATTTTGAATGTGATGGTATGCCTCAGCCCTACGATGCCTTTGAAAACTTACGCAAACATAATGCCGTGCTGCATGAATCGGTTGCGTTACATTCAGGGATCCAACTGGCGGCCTGGTCAAACAAACGCGATACCATCACCCAGTATTGCGATCACCATACGCTCAGTTTATATATCGCGGATGGCTACGAGAGTTATCACAAAACGGCGGGGGGCTGGAAGAATGGCGGCGGACCGGACCGTTTTTGCCTGATGCCGAAAGAGAGCGAGTCAAGTTGGGATATCCGCGACGATCTTTCCTTTGTTCATCTCTATTGTACCGACGCACATCTGCGCGAAGTGGGGGAAAAAGTCTGGGATAAAAGCCCCTATAGCTTCACGCTGGACGAGCACACGTTTGGCAGTGACCCGGGGATCACGGCGGTTTACCGTCAGTTTCTGCTTGATAACGACTGGCAGCAACCGGCCAATCATCTCACGCTCAGCGCGGCATCTTCGCTACTGTTAACGCATCTGATCCAGCATTACAGCAACGTTCAATGGCGACTGCCCACCGTCACCGGGGGACTCGCGCCCGTCACCCTGCGTAACGTGCTGGCCTATATTGACGCGCATCTGGCGTATCCAATCACCCTGAACGACCTGGCTAGCGAGGCGGCGCTCAGCGAATTCCATTTTGCCAGAATGTTCCGCCAGTCGATGAATATGGCACCGCATCAGTATGTGATGCAACGTCGTATGGCGCTGGCGCAGCATCTGGTCTGTTACACTTCACGCAGTTTGTCAGATATTGCGATGACCTGCGGATTCAGTTCGGCAAGCCATTTTAGTAACCGGTTTAAACAGGTAACCGGTAAAACGCCAACGCAGCTACGTGCGGCGAAATAACGTCAACACGGCGTAGCAGATACCGCCGACGACCAGCCCCCAGAATGCAGATCCAACCCCCAATAACGTCAGGCCGCTGGCCGTGACCAAAAACGTAACGATGGCTGCGTCGCGTTCCGCTTCATTATGCAACGCCTGATACAAACTACCGCTAATTGTCCCGAGCAAGGCCAGACCGGCCAGCATCTGGATCCAGCTTACGGGCAGTGCCGCCATTAGTCCTGTGACTGAACCGCCAAACACCCCAGCCAGAAGATAGAAGACGCCAGCCGCGGCGGCGGCGAGCCAGCGTCGTTTGGCATCAGGATGCGCTTCGGGACTTTGGCAAATTGCGGCGGTTATGGCGGCAATGCAGATGGAGTAGACGCCAAACGGCGAAAACATCAGCGCCAGCAGGCCGGTAAAGATAATGAGCGGTGAAACGGGTAATGAATAGCCCGACGCATTCATAGTGGCAATACCTGGGGCATTTTGCGAAGCCATGGTAACCAGAAACAGCGGTAGCGCAATGCTGATACTGTGGGCAAATGAAAAGTGTGGGGCAATAAACGCAGGCATGACCGGCGATAAATTCACTCCGCTTGTGACAATGTCACCTTTTATTAGCGCGATAGCGATACCCGCCAGCATCGCGGCGATCGTCGCGTACCGTGGGGCTGTGACTTTAAATACCAGCCATGCCACCAGCATACTACCGCACAAAATAAGCTCACTGTTGAGGCTATTAAAGGCCTGCAGACCAAAGCGCAGCAGGATCCCGGCCAGCATGGCTGATGCCAGTGAGTGGGGGATTATTTTCATCAGACGGGCAAACAATCCGGTTATGCCGCACAGCACGATCAACGAATTAGCCACGATAAAAACGCCGATAGCATCCTGAATCGATACCCCGTGCAGACCCGTAACCAGCAGCGCGGCGCCAGGTGTTGACCAGGCCGTGAGCACAGGAGCGCGATACCATAACGTCAGCGCCAGCGTACTGACGCCCATTGCAATCCCCAGCGCGGTCATCCAGCCCGCGATTTGATCGGTGGTCGCACCTGCGGCCAGGGCCGCTTGCCAGATAATGGCAGCCGAGCTGGCGTAACCGACCAGGACAGCCACAAAACCCGATAATACGGTGGGTAGTGGGATGGAGAATGCGCGCATAGTCACTCCGTGTGCGTTATAACGGTCAATCAATGTAGCACTGTGCGTTATAGCGTACAAGTGCTAAGCTGTAGCCTTGAGAAAGGAGAGTCAGGAAGGCGAAAAATGGAAAACTTAACCTACTATCTGGCCACAACGCTCCGCACGCTACGTCACCAGCGGGAATGGAGCCTGTCACGTTTGGCGGAGGAAACCGGCGTGTCAAAAGCCATGTTGGGGCAGATTGAGCGCAATGAATCCAGCCCAACGGTGGCGACATTGTGGAAAATTGCCACCGGACTGAACGTGCCATTCTCGACGTTTATTTCACCGCCAGAGTCAGACGGCGCGCCAACATTCGATCCCCAGCAGCAGGCGATGGTCGTCACGCCACTGTTTCCGTGGGACCCACAGCTGTGCTTCGATCATTTTTCGATACAGCTGGCACCTGGCGCACTCAGTGAATCGACTCCGCATGAAACCGGCGTTATAGAGCACGTGGTGGTGATAAATGGGCTGCTGGATATGTGTATTGAGGGGCAGTGGCGCACCATGAAATCCGGCGAGGGGGTGCGTTTTGCGGGAGACAGGGCGCATAGCTACCGTAACAGTAGCGAACAAACGGTTCACTTTCATTCCCTGATCCATTACCCGCGCGGTTAATCGGGAAAACTATTCCGAAAAGCCGCGCTTGTGACTACAATAGCCGCCATTTTTACCACTTGTGGATGGTAACAACTGTATGCGCCAGCAGCCTCATCACCTTGAATTGTTAAGCCCGGCCCGGGATACCGCCATTGCACGTGAAGCCATTTTGCACGGCGCTGACGCCGTTTACATTGGCGGACCGGGTTTTGGCGCGCGTCATAACGCCAGTAACAGCCTGAAAGATATCGCCGAACTGGTGCCGTTTGCGCATCGTTACGGGGCGAAAATCTTTGTGACGCTAAATACAATCTTGCATGATGATGAGCTGGAGCCCGCACAGCGATTAATTACCGATCTGTATCAGACCGGCGTTGACGCCCTGATTGTGCAGGATATGGGGATTCTGGAGCTGGATATTCCTCCCATTGAGCTGCACGCCAGCACCCAATGTGATATTCGCAGCGTCGAGAAGGCGAAGTTTCTTTCTGACGTCGGATTCACCCAAATTGTCCTCGCGCGTGAACTGAGCCTTGAGCAAATAAACGCCATTCATCAGTCTACGGATGCGACTATTGAATTTTTCATTCACGGTGCGCTGTGCGTCGCCTATTCAGGCCAGTGTTATATTTCACATGCGCAAACCGGACGTAGCGCTAACCGCGGTGACTGTTCTCAGGCTTGTCGCCTGCCGTATACCCTGAAAGACGATCAGGGGCGCGTGGTGTCCTATGAAAAACATCTGCTGTCGATGAAAGATAACGATCAGACCGCCAACCTCGGTGCGTTGATTGACGCAGGCGTGCGATCCTTCAAAATTGAAGGGCGCTATAAAGACATGAGCTATGTGAAGAATATTACCGCGCATTATCGTCAGATGCTGGACGCCATAATTGAAGAGCGCGGCGATCTTGCCCGTTCTTCAGCCGGGCGTACCGAACATTTCTTTACTCCATCCACGGAAAAGACCTTCCATCGCGGCAGCACCGATTATTTTGTGAATGCCCGTAAGGGGGATATCGGCGCATTCGACTCACCAAAGTTCATCGGTCTGCCGGTTGGCGAAGTCCTGAAGGTGGCAAAAGATCATCTCGATGTTGAGGTAACAGAACCGCTGGCCAACGGGGATGGCCTGAACGTGTTAATCAAGCGTGAGGTCGTCGGATTTCGCGCCAACACCGTTGAAAAAACGGGGCACAATCGTTATCGGGTGTGGCCGAATGAAATGCCCGCCGACCTGCACAAAGTGCGCGCCAACCATCCGCTGAACCGCAATCTCGATCATAACTGGCAGCAAGCGTTGACCAAAACCTCCAGCGAACGCCGCGTCGCGGTTGATATTGAGCTGGGCGGCTGGCAGGAACAGTTGATCCTGACGCTCACCAGTGAGGAGGGGGTGAGTATCACCCATACGCTGGACGGCCAGTTTGAGGAAGCGAACAATGCAGAAAAAGCGTTGAGCAACCTACAGGATGGCCTGGCAAAACTGGGACAAACGCTGTATTACGCCCGTAATATTCAGGTGAATCTGCCGGGAGCATTGTTCGTGCCTAACGGTCAACTGAATCAGCTGCGACGTGAAGCGGTCGACATGCTGGATGCCGCTCGTTTGCAAAACTATCAGCGCGGTCGCCGTAAACCGGTTGCCCAGCCGGCGCCGGTTTACCCGCAAACGCATCTGAGCTTTCTGGCTAACGTCTACAACCATAAAGCGCGAGAGTTTTATCACCGTTATGGCGTGCAGTTGATTGATGCCGCCTATGAGGCGCATGAAGAAAAGGGCGATGTGCCGGTGATGATCACCAAACATTGCCTGCGTTTTGCATTTAACCTGTGTCCGAAACAGGCGAAAGGAAATATCAAAAGCTGGAAAGCCACGCCGATGCAGTTGGTTAACGGCGATGAGGTCCTGACGCTGAAATTTGATTGCCGACCGTGCGAAATGCACGTGATCGGCAAGATGAAACATCACATTCTGAAGATGCCGTTGCCGGGCAGCGTGGTGGCTTCCGTCAGCCCTGAAGAACTGCTGAAAACGTTGCCAAAGCGTAAAAGCTAACGGTTAGCTCTGATGTGTATCGGGTTTGCGTGATTTTTGCCAGTAATGGTGTTCGCGAAGATCGGCGGCGGATTCTTCCGCCGTCATTCGTAGTTCATCGCTGTCGGCTGTGTGTCGTAATAAGTGATCGGCATCCTGCACCTGAAGATATTCATGTCCCTGATTAGTAGCGAGAAGCTGACCGGAAAAAAGCGCGCTGGCCAGCAATAACACCGTTAACCCTTTCTTAAACATCATGCACCCTCTGGTACGTTAGCTGCGGAATTGACGATAATTTCGCCAGGTGACTATTCAATATTTTAATCGGGTTAATGACAATCTCTGTTTTGTCATTTCGATGTTTTTTACATTTTTGTTTAGATAACGTTGGGATTTGTCACAACCGGGCAGTGCAGCGCTGCCCGGTTGTTATCAGGGAGAGAATCAGGATTTAAACCCGGCGGCCGTCATCAGGAGACGAAAGAACATACCAACGGCGGCCAGGGCCAGCACGCTGCCGCCCCAGAGGATCACCAGCCACATCAGGCGTTTCCAGATTGTTTGTTGCATCAATGATACCCCTCACCATGTTGAACTTTGCCGCGGAAAACGTAGTAGCTCCAGAAGGTGTACACCAGGATTATCGGGATAATCAGCAGCGCGCCAACCAACATAAAGCCCTGACTCTGCGCCGGAGCTGCCGCCTGCCACAGCGTAATGGACGGTGGAATGATGTGGGGCCAGATACTGATCCCCAGCCCGCTGAACCCGAGAAAAATCAGCCCCAGCGTCAATACAAAAGGCAGCGTATGGCTGTTTTGCTGACCCAGCGAGCGCCACAGCCAGAGGCTAATCAGCGCAACCAGGAGCGGAACCGGCATCAGGAACCACAGATTGGGCAGGCTAAACCAACGCTCGGCAATGGCGCTGTGCGCCAGCGGCGTCCACAGGCTGATAATGGCAATAACAACCAGCATCGCCAGCAGCAGTTTTCTTGCCACGCAGCGCATTTTATCCTGCAACGGATTTTCGCTTTTCATCACCAGCCATGTTGCCCCCAACAGGGCGTAGGCTACAACCAGGCCCACGCCGCAGAACAGGGTAAAGGGGGTCAGCCAGTCGAAAGGACCGCCGCTGTAGCTGCGTCCGGTGACGGAAAATCCATTGAGTACGGCACCGACCACAATACCCTGAGTGAATGTCGCGAGGATTGAACCGCCGAGAAAAGCTTTATCCCAGAATGGTCGATGCGCCGGCGTGGCTTTGAAGCGAAACTCAAACGCGACGCCGCGAAATATCAGGCCGATGAGCATCAGGGTCAACGGGATCGTCAGCGCATCGACAATCACCGCATAGGCCAGGGGAAAAGCGCCGAATAATCCGGCGCCACCCAACACCAGCCAGGTTTCATTACCGTCCCATACCGGGGCGACGCTGTTGACCATCACATCGCGGTCATCCGCATCCGAAATCGCAGGGAATAAAATACCGATCCCGAGATCAAAACCGTCCATCACGATATACATCAGCGTGGCGAACACGATAATTACAAACCAGATAACTGATAAATCGATACCCATTAGCGGTGTGCCTCCGGTTGAGAATCGAGAACGACAGCAGAAAGCGGCCGCGCCGGCGTGCCTGTTGGTGGAATGGTCGGCTCATCTTCCTGTGGTCCTTTGCGGATCAGGCGGATCATGTAGCTGTAACCCACGCCAAACACCGAGCTATACACCACAAAGAAAGACAGTAGGCTGATGCTCATATGTAAATCACCATGTGCGGAAACCGCATCCGCCGTACGTTGCAAACCGTAAACCACCCACGGCTGACGGCCAACTTCGGTGGTCACCCAGCCAGCAAGGATGGCAATCAGACCGGAGGGGCCCATCCACAATGCAAAACGCAGGAAAGGACGTGAGGTGTATAGCCGCTGCTTATAACGCAGCCACAGGGCAAACGCGCCCAGCAGGATCATCAGCATGCCTAACCCTGCCATAATGCGAAACGACCAGAACACGATGGTGGAATTGGGCCTGTCTTCCTTCGGAAATTCTTTTAACGCCGGGACCTGTTTATCCAGACTATGAGTCAGGATCAGGCTGCCCAGCGCCGGGATTTCCAGCCCATAGCGGGTGCGCTCCTGCTCCATATCCGGCCAGCCGAACAACAGCAGCGGGGTCGGTTCACCGGGCGGATTTTCCCAGTGTCCTTCAATCGCCGCAATTTTTGCAGGCTGGTGCTTCAGCGTATTCAACCCGTGCATATCGCCAATTAAGGCCTGCAGCGGAGCGACGATTAACGTCATCCACAGCGCCATTGAAAACATAGCGCGAATTGCTGGCGTGCTATTACCGCGCAATAAATGCCATGCGGCTGATGCCGCGACAAACAGCGCGCTGCTCAGGAAGGCGGCAACGGACATATGCAGCAAACGATAAGGGAATGACGGATTGAAAATCACGGCGAACCAGTCGACGGGAACGACTTGCCCGTTAACAATTTCATAGCCCTGTGGCGTTTGCATCCAGCTGTTGGAGGCGAGGATCCAGAAGGTAGAAATAATAGTACCCAGCGCAACCATACAGGTCGCGAAGAAGTGAAGTCCTGGGCCAACCCGGTTCCAGCCAAACAGCATTACCCCAAGGAAGCCTGCTTCGAGGAAGAAGGCGGTTAATACTTCATAGGTCAGCAGCGGCCCGGTGATGCTACCGGCGAACTCGGAAAAACCACTCCAGTTCGTGCCGAACTGATAAGCCATCACCAGCCCGGAAACCACGCCCATACCAAAGTTTACGGCGAATATTTTCGACCAGAAATGGTATAGCGAGCGCCAGGTCGGATTTTTCGTTTTTAACCATAACCCTTCGAGCACCGCCAGATAACTGGCGAGGCCAATGGTAATCGCCGGAAAGATGATGTGAAAGGATACCGTAAACGCGAACT
The DNA here is from genome assembly GCF_018919545.1 of Citrobacter sp. S46_ASV_140. Lineage (NCBI taxonomy): Bacteria > Pseudomonadati > Pseudomonadota > Gammaproteobacteria > Enterobacterales > Enterobacteriaceae > Citrobacter > Citrobacter sp. S46_ASV_140. The sequence continues at coordinate 25,213 of NZ_JAHLRC010000042.1, read as the reverse complement.
GGATCCTCGCCAGGTGAAACGCGTCAAGACCGAACATGCTTAGCTCCGCAGGCAAAATTGATTTAGCGCAATTCTAAGGCTGCGAAGCAATGGAAGGCAGAAACAGAACAGTTCTTTTTAACCATAACAGTTGTCGTGCTGTTATAGGTTGGCCTGGCTGATATGAAATCTGGAACCTGGATTCCTGTTATTGAATCGCGTCCTCCCCACGCGAGTGATTTTACGCTATCACTAGCGAGGTAATGAAAAGGTAATCATAAATGTTTACTTTGTGCGTATAATAGACGACAGGGAGGCGCAGTGAAGCAAAGTGAGTTCAGACGCTGGCTTGAATCTCAGGGAGTGGCTGTTACAAACGGCTCAAATCATCTGAAGTTGAGGTATCAGGGAAGGCGTAGCGTTATGCCCAGGCATCCTGGTGATGAAATAAAAGAAGCCTTGCGAAAATCGATCCTGAAGCAGCTTGGCTTACAGTCATCATCAATATGAGGTTAATTATATGAGAGATTTTGAAAAAATCATGCGTTATCCCGTTAATCTAATCCCCGCCGTGGAAGGTGGATTCGTGGTTTCTTTCCCGGATATTCCTGAAGCATTAACTCAGGGCGAAACCCGTCATGGGGCTTTGCAGGCTGCGCAGTCTGCATTGGTGACCGCTTTTGAATTCTATTTCGACGATAACGAACCGATTCCTTTACCTTCGGCGGTTGGCGCTGAAGGTGACTATGTGGAAATCCCCCTGAGCATTGCGTCGAAGGTTCTTTTGTTAAATGCCTTTCTTGAATCAAAAATCACCCAGCAGGAGCTGGCAAACAGAATCGGCAGGCCTAAGCAGGAAATTACCCGTTTGTTCGATTTAAAGCACGCGACAAAAATTGATGCTGTGCAAATAGCTGCACGCGCCTTAGGCAAGGAGCTGTCAGTAACAATGTTGTAAAACTGTTAACTATAACAGTTATAAAAAATGCCCTGATTATGTAAACTGATATATACAGTGCGTGTCACCGACACCGATCATCAGGACGAAAAATGAAAAAATACCAGCGACTGGCTGAGCAAATTCGCGATCAAATCGCGTCTGGCGTATGGCAGCCCGGCGATCGCTTGCCATCCTTGCGCGAGCAGGTGGTCAGCAGCGGCATGAGTTTTATGACCGTCGGACATGCATATCAGTTGCTGGAAAGTCAGGGCCGGATTATCGCCCGACCGCAGTCGGGTTACTATGTTGCCGCGCGCCCTGAACGTGAGCTGGCAGCGCCGCAGACGCAGGTGATGCGCGATGAAGCGGTGGATATCAACACCTATATTTTTGATATGCTGCAGGCCAGCCGGGATGCGTCAGTGATGCCATTTGCCTCTGCATTCCCTGACCCGCGTCTGTTTCCCCTCCAGCAGTTGAACCGCTCGCTGGCGCAGGTCAGTAAAACCGCGACCGCCATGAGCGTGATAGAAAACCTGCCGCCGGGAAATGATGAGCTGCGCCATGCCATTGCCCGCCGCTATGCTCAACAGGGGATGACCATTTCACCTGATGAGATTGTCATCACTACCGGTGCGCTGGATGCCCTCAACCTGAGCCTGCAGGCGGTTACCGAACCGGGTGACTGGGTGATTGTCGAAAATCCCTGTTTCTATGGGGCGTTGCAGGCCCTGGAGCGATTACGGCTGAAGGCGCTTTCGATTGCCACCGACGTGAAAGAGGGGATCGATCTTACCGCGCTGGAGCAAGCGTTGCAGGAGTATCCGGTAAAAGCCTGCTGGCTGATGACCAACAGCCAAAATCCGCTGGGTTTTACGCTCAGCCCAGAGAAAAAGGCGCACCTGGTCGCATTGCTGGAAAAATATCATGTAATGCTGATAGAAGATGATGTCTACAGCGAGCTGTACTTTGGTCGCGAAAAACCACTGCCTGCCAAAGCCTGGGATCGCGCCGACAGCGTTTTGCATTGTTCATCCTTCTCGAAGTGCCTGGTGCCCGGATTTCGCGTGGGCTGGGTGGCGGCCGGGAAGCATGCTCGACGTATTCAGCGACTCCAGCTCATGAGCACGTTATCCACCAGTTCCCCCATGCAGCTTGCGCTCGTGGATTATCTGTCAACCCGTCGCTATGACGCGCATCTGCGCCGCTTACGCCGTCAACTGGCGGAACGCAAACAGCAGGCCTGGCAAACGTTGCTGCGCCATCTTCCGGCGGAAGTCAAAATTCACCATAACGACAGCGGCTATTTTCTGTGGCTGGAACTGCCTGAACCGCTTGATGCAGGCGTGCTCAGCACCCAGGCACTGGCGCACCATATCAGCATTGCACCGGGAAAAATGTTTTCGACCTCGGGGAGCTGGACTCGTTTCTTTCGCTTTAATACCGCATGGCACTGGGGAGAGCGTGAGGAACAGGCTGTGGAACAGCTGGGAAAATTAATTCGCGAGATGATGAAATAAAACGTAACGCGCTATTCAATATAAAAGAATAGCGCGTTCTTATTTTCGAAATAGAGAATACCTAACCCCGATGTTATTTATATCGGGTGCTACCATACAAAAAATCAATAGTTCTTACTATTGCCACCGTTGCACCTAACTCCTTGTCTATACTCCAGAAGATTAAAGCTCCCGATCAGCGTCAGTAGCGTAATGAGCGTTAGCTCACAACCTGATTAAATTTCCTTGCGCCAGCAGGAACGCTTACAACACCCCGACTATTTTTAGGAAAGGACATATATTTACGGCAAGGCTGCCGCTCAATATTTTTTAGACAGGAGTAAGACGTTATGAGCAAGCAGTTTGCCCTCAGTAGCCTGTGCGCACTCAGTATGACGCTGATGACTGCACAGGCAGCCGAACCCCCGACATCCTTAGATAAACCGGAAGGCCGTCTGGATATTATTGCCTGGCCGGGCTACATCGAACGTGGACAGACCGATAAACAATATGATTGGGTCTCGCAGTTTGAGAAAGAGACCGGCTGCGCGGTCAATGTTAAAACAGCGGCCACTTCTGATGAAATGGTCAGCCTGATGGCAAAAGGCGGCTACGACCTGGTTACCGCTTCCGGTGATGCCTCATTGCGTCTGATTATGGGAAAACGCGTTCAGCCGATTAATACCGCGCTGATCCCTAACTGGAAAAGCATCGATCCGCGCGTGGTAAAAGGCGAGTGGTTTAACGTTGGCGGAAAAGTTTACGGCACACCGTACCAGTGGGGACCAAACCTGCTGATGTACAACACCAAAATTTTCCCAACGCCGCCGGATAGCTGGAACGTGGTATTTGTTGAGCAAAAACTTGGGGACGGAAAAAGCAATAAAGGGCGCGTTCAAGCCTACGATGGCCCGATCTATATTGCCGATGCTGCATTATTCGTTAAGGCGACTCAGCCGCAACTGGGCATTACCGATCCCTATCAGCTCACCGAACAACAGTATCAGGCGGTGATCAAAGTCCTGAGCGATCAACACGCGCTGATCCATCGCTATTGGCACGATACCACCGTGCAAATGAGCGACTTCAAAAACGAAGGTGTGGTGGCGTCCAGCGCCTGGCCTTATCAGGCGAACGCCCTGAAAGGAGAAGGCCAGCCTATTGCCACGGTCTTCCCAAAAGAAGGGGTTACCGGATGGGCTGATACCACCATGCTGCACAGCGAAGCCAAACACCCGGTGTGCGCTTACAAATGGATGAACTGGTCATTAACCCCGAAAGTTCAGGGCGACGTCGCAGCCTGGTTTGGTTCTCTGCCAGTCGTGCCTGAAGGTTGTAAAGCCAGCCCGCTGCTGGGTGAAAAGGGCTGTGAAACCAACGGCTATAGCTACTTTGACAAAATTGCCTTCTGGAAAACGCCGATCGCAGAAGGTGGCAAATTCGTTCCTTACAGTCGCTGGACGCAGGATTACATCGCCATTATGGGCGGTCGTTAATTCCGCTGGGGGTTTTATGACGTACGCAGTGGAGTTTCATAACGTCTCGCGTCTGTACGGGGATGTTCGTGCAGTCGATGGGGTGAGTATTGCGATTAACGACGGTGAGTTTTTCTCTATGCTGGGGCCATCCGGCTCCGGCAAGACCACTTGTCTGCGCCTTATTGCAGGGTTTGAGCAACTGTCAGGCGGCGCAATCACCATTTTTGGTAAGCAGGCCAGCGAATTGCCGCCCTGGGAACGGGACGTCAATACGGTATTTCAGGATTATGCGCTATTCCCGCATATGTCGATTCTCGACAATGTCGCCTACGGGCTGATGGTCAAAGGTATTGATAAAAAACAGCGTCACGCTAAAGCACGTGAAGCTCTGGATAAGGTTGCGCTCGGTTTTGTTTATGAACGCAAACCATCGCAACTTTCCGGTGGTCAGCGGCAACGCGTGGCGATTGCCCGCGCGCTGGTCAATGAACCGCGCGTCCTGCTGTTGGATGAGCCGCTCGGGGCATTGGATCTTAAGCTGCGTGAGCAGATGCAGCTGGAACTGAAAAAGTTACAACAATCCCTGGGTATCACCTTCATTTTTGTCACCCACGATCAGGGTGAAGCCCTGTCGATGTCAGATCGTGTGGCGGTGTTTAATAATGGCCGCATCGAACAGGTGGATTCTCCGCGTGAACTGTACATGCGTCCGCGCACACCGTTTGTGGCAAGTTTCGTCGGGACATCAAATGTTTTTGATGAAACGATGTCAGCGAACGTTTGCGGGCTACAGGGTATGTTTTCCCTGCGTCCGGAACACATTCGCTTGAATGATACCAGTGGCGAAGTCCAGGCCCGGGGGGTTATCCAGGCGGTGCAGTACCAGGGGGCCGCGACACGTTTTGAGCTGAAACTTGTCGGCGGTGAAAAATTGCTGGTTAGCCAGGCGAACCTGACGGGAGAAATGCTGCCGACAACGCTGTCGCCGGGTGAACAGGTGATGGCATCGTGGTCACGCGACGTGATGGTACCGCTGGTTGAGGAGAGGTGAATGGCTATGAATGTCTTACATTCGCCTCCACAGTCGACAAGTCTGAACCGGATCTCAGGGTTCTTCTGGCGTAATCCGGGTCTGGGGCTGTTTTTGCTGCTCCTCGGACCGCTGATGTGGTTTGGGATCGTCTACTTCGGCTCATTACTGACGCTGTTGTGGCAAGGTTTTTATACCTTCGATGATTTCACCATGTCGGTCACGCCCGATCTGACGTTGGCGAATTTGCAGGCGCTGTTTAATCCCGCCAACTACGACATCATTTTGCGTACCCTGACGATGGCGGTGGCGGTCACCATTGCCAGCGCGATTCTGGCGTTTCCGATGGCGTGGTATATGGCGCGATATACCAGTGGCAAAATGAAAGCCTTTTTTTACATTGCTGTGATGTTGCCGATGTGGGCCAGCTACATTGTTAAAGCCTACGCATGGACGTTACTGTTGGCTAAAGACGGGGTGGCGCAGTGGTTTTTAACCCATCTGGGGCTGGAGCCGCTGCTGCTTTCGTTCCTGACGCTACCTGCGGTAGGCGGCAATACGTTGTCGACTTCAGGGTTAGGGCGTTTTCTGGTGTTCGTCTACATCTGGCTGCCGTTTATGATCCTGCCGGTACAGGCCGCGCTGGAGAGACTTCCGCCTTCGCTCTTACAGGCCTCCGCTGATTTGGGCGCACGTCCGCATCAGACTTTCCGCTATGTGGTCCTGCCACTGGCGATACCGGGTATCGCGGCAGGGTCGATCTTTACCTTCTCTCTGACGTTGGGCGATTTTATCGTGCCGCAACTGGTGGGACCGCCAGGCTATTTCATCGGCAATATGGTGTATTCGCAACAAGGGGCGATCGGCAACATGCCGATGGCGGCGGCATTTACTCTGGTGCCGATTGTGTTAATCGCACTGTATCTGGCGTTCGTGAAGCGTCTGGGAGCTTTCGATGCACTCTGAACGCGCGCCCTGGTTACTCAAAATGGCGGCATGGGGCGGGGTTATTTTCCTGCACTTTCCCATCCTCATCATCGCCACCTATGCTTTTAATACTGAGGAGGCTGCTTTTAGTTTTCCACCGCAGGGGTTAACGCTGAAGTGGTTTAGCGTTGCGGCGCAACGTAGCGATATTCTGGAATCTGTGACGTTGTCACTTAAAATCGCTGCATTGTCGACGGCCATTGCTCTCGTTCTGGGGACGCTGGCCGCTGCCGCACTGTGGCGCAGGGACTTTTTTGGTAAAAGCGCAATATCGCTGTTGCTGCTGTTGCCGATCGCGCTGCCGGGGATTATTACCGGTCTGGCGCTACTGACGGCGTTTAAAACTATCAACCTGGAACCCGGTTTTATCACCATCGTGGTCGGCCATGCAACGTTTTGCGTGGTGGTGGTATTTAACAACGTCGTGGCGCGTTTTCGCCGTACCTCATGGAGTCTGGTTGAAGCGTCTATGGATCTTGGCGCCAACGGCTGGCAAACCTTTCGTTATGTCGTGCTGCCAAATCTGGCGTCGGCACTGCTGGCGGGAGGGATGCTGGCGTTTGCTTTGTCGTTTGATGAAATCATTGTGACAACGTTCACCGCCGGACATGAAAGAACACTTCCTTTGTGGCTGCTCAATCAACTGGGTCGACCACGAGATGTGCCTGTCACCAACGTTGTGGCATTGCTGGTAATGCTGGTGACAACACTGCCAATTTTAGGGGCCTGGTGGCTAACGCGTGAAGGCGACACTCTCGCCGGAAACGGTAAATAAACGACGATATGGGAAATTGCTATGCAACATCAATTACTGATTAATGGCGAGCTGGTCAACGGTGAAGGTGAAAAGCAGCCAGTCTATAACCCTGCCACTGGAGAACGCATTCTGGAGATTGCCGAGGCGTCAGCCGGGCAGGTTGATGCGGCGGTACGTGCAGCAGACAGCGCATTTGCCACCTGGGGACAAACCACACCGAAAGTCCGTTCCGAACTGCTGCTGAAACTGGCGGATGCTATCGCCGATAACGCGCAAACCTTCGCTGAGCTGGAATCGCTTAACTGTGGTAAGCCGCTGCACTGTGTCCTTAACGATGAAATTCCGGCAATCGTCGACGTTTTCCGCTTCTTCGCCGGGGCAGCTCGTACTCTACAAGGGCAGGCGGCCGGAGAGTATCTGGAAGGGCATACGTCGATGATTCGTCGGGATCCGCTGGGCGTGGTGGCCTCTATCGCGCCGTGGAACTACCCGCTGATGATGGCGGCGTGGAAGCTGGCACCGGCGCTGGCGGCGGGTAACTGTGTGGTGATTAAACCGTCAGAAATCACCCCGCTAACGGCTCTTAAACTGGCTGAATTTGCCAAAGATATTTATCCGCCTGGCGTTATCAACGTGCTGTTTGGCCGTGGCAAAACGGTGGGTGACCCGCTGACCGGTCATGAAAAAGTCCGGATGGTTTCCCTGACCGGCTCCATTGCTACCGGTGAACACATTATCCAGCACACCGCGCCTTCGATTAAGCGCACACATATGGAGCTGGGCGGCAAAGCCCCGGTCATCATTTTTGATGATGCCGATCTGGATGCGGTGGTGAGCGGCGTGCGAACCTTTGGGTATTACAACGCCGGGCAAGACTGTACCGCCGCTTGTCGAATCTATGCCCAGAAAGGCATTTATGACGCGTTGGTTGAGAAACTTGGTGCCGCGGTTGCCAGTCTGAAAATCGGTGCACCGAATGACGAATCGACTGAGCTGGGGCCGGTAAGCTCGCAGGCGCACCTCGATCGCGTGACTAAAGCGGTCGATGAAGCCAAAGCACTGGGGCATATCAAAGTCATCACCGGTGGTAAAAAAGTGGACGGCGCAGGCTACTATTTTGCTCCGACGCTGCTGGCCGGGGCGAAGCAGGAAGATGCTATCGTGCAGCGGGAAGTTTTCGGTCCGGTGGTCAGCGTCACCGTATTTGAGGATGAAGATCAGGTGCTGGCGTGGGCAAACGATTCGAAATACGGCCTGGCATCCTCAGTCTGGACTCGGGATGTGGGGCGCGCGCATCGATTTAGCGCTCGCCTGCAGTATGGTTGCACCTGGGTCAATACCCACTTCACGCTGGTCAGCGAGATGCCGCACGGCGGACAAAAACAGTCTGGTTATGGCAAGGATATGTCGGTTTACGGGCTGGAAGATTACACGATTGTTCGCCATGTCATGATCAAGCATGAGTAATATCTGAAGCGCGAGCAATAAATGCGACACGGATAGCTAAATACTGGCAAACGTGTGTCTATATTATTCGCGCCACTGGCCTCGTCGCCATCGGACGGCGGTAAGTTGGAAATATCCGCGAGGTCAGGCTAATTGATACAACAAAGCCCCGGCTTATTAATGTCAGGGCTTTGTGGGTTATCCGCGGCGCAAGCTGCAAATCCAGGCAAGTAGCGCACAGATGCTCAGAACCAGCCCCAGTTGTTGCACCATGCCTGCCACCCCCAGCATCATTCCCAGCAACAGGTAATAGCTTAATCCGAATAATGCACCGGCGGCCCCGGCCTGTTCACGATAGTGGCGTAGGGCCTGACTCAGCACATTGGGGATCGCGATGCCATAAGCAATCACCGCGCCGAAAACCGGTATCAGAATCCACGCGGAGTGCTGTAACCACCACGCGGCGAGGCCTGACAATGCTGCCAGCGCACAGGCATAACGTACCCTCTGTTCCGATGTCAGGTCTGTCGTCAATAATCTCCGGTTCAGCAGGCTGCCCGACAGCGAAGCAAACGCAAGTAGTCCCCCCGTCCAGCCAAAGGCTCTGGAACTCCATCCCAATTGCCCGAAAAGGAACGGAGCCAGGCTGTAATAGCTAAACAGCATGGTATTCAGCAGCGCAACCAGCATGGTATTTTTCCACAGCTCGCGGTCACGCATCATGCGGGAGAGCAGTGCAGCAAGGTTGGGTTTGAGCGTATTTTCGGGCCGGGTTTCTGGCAGCATGGTCGCAGTCAGTAGCAGCAGTAGCAGCGCCAGCAGCACAAGGGCAATAAATACACCGGTATGACCATACAGGCTAACCAACCAACCTCCGCTTAGCAGGCCGAAAACGGGACTCAATGCCAGCGCAGCGCCCATCACGGAAAAGACGCGGGATAGTGCAGTTGATTCATATGTGTCCCGTAACATGGTCTGTACCACCACTGACCCGGCAGCCGCGCCGATGGCTGAGATCATCCGCGCCAGCAGCAAAACGCTGAAGTCAGTGGCAACCACGGCCAGGGCACAACCTGACCCATAGCAGATAAGTCCTGCCAGCATCGCCCAACGTCGACCGATGCAGTCGCTCAGCCAACCCCACATCGCCACGCCGATGGCGAAGGCAATAAAATAAACGGAGAGTGTTTGCGCCGCGCGTTCACTGCTTACGTGATAAGACGTGGCGATTCCTGGCAATGCCGGGCTATAAATGGTTTCCACCAGTTGCGGAAACATAATGAGCAAAGTAAGAAGCCACAGCGGCGGGCGGCGAAGGGTGTTCATAGCAATATCCAGAGAGACAGAAAACTGGCGGGCATTATTGCTGAAAGGGAGGTGTCGCATTACCATTATCAAGACTTTAAATATCAAATATCGGACAGATAATGGAAATTGCCCCGGATGATGATTTCGATGCGGATAGCTTTGATAAACCGGTAATCGGGATTGCCTCCGAGATGGGCGTACACGATTCCGGCCGGCATAGCCATCTTCGTCATCAGCTACTTTTTTCGGCAGCGGGAAGCATTACGATTGAGCTGGAGCATGCCCTGTGTCTGCTACCGCCACGGCGCGCGGTCTGGATCCCGGCTGGTACGGTACATCGCGCCATAATGCGCGGGGTGATGGCTTATCGTTCGTTGTATTTTTCAACTACATTGCCGTTATCTAAGTTACCGCTGCAGATAGTCGACGTTAATCCTCTCTTTTTTGAAGTAATAGAACGTATGGCTTTCTGGCCATGGGAAATGCCTGCCGCGCAGCAGGCCAGTCTTATCACCGTTTTCTGTGAGGAAATGCGGGCCGCCCACAGTGAAAACTGGACATTGCAGTTTCCCTCAGATCCACGGCTGAACGTGTGGCTTGAAGGAGTACGTATGGGCGAGTTGCCACCACGACTAAATCAATTATCCCAACGGGTTGGGGCATGCGAGAGGACGATCAGTCGAATATTTACCAGGGATACCGGGATGAATTATCAGAGCTGGCGGCAGCAATTTAGACTATTAAAAGCCATGGAGATGCTGGCTGACGGGGGGCAGATCAGCCAGGTGGCGCAATATCTGGAATTTGTCAGTGACAGTGCTTTTATCGCTTTTTTCCATCAGCATACCGGCACAACACCGAGCCGTTATGCGGGCAATATAATGCTGCAGAAGGATTAGGGGGATTACATACTAAGGATAATTTACCGGGTGGCAGGAGAGTGGGAAAATCGTGTACTAATGGCAGAGAGAAGAGCCTCTCTGCCAGCAGACGCTGCAATTAATCAAGAAGAACGACATCAAGCAAACCAGCCAAACCTTGCGGAAATCAGACTGAAAAGTCCTACAGCAGCAAATATATTTATCAGCACCACAGTTTTACTGGAAACATTCATTTGTGCCACCTTTCGTTTTAACCCTTATGGGTATAGTACGGGTTATAACTATCCGCAATAGTACGGATTCTGAACATAATGAAAACGGCTTGTTTTACCGGCGTTTCTCTTAAAATAATTAATAAAACTTGATGTGGGTCATGAAAAAGAGCATATTGCGCGCGATTTTACCTTTCGGCCCGGATGCCTGACATGTCTCTGTACCAAAAAATGTTGGTTTTTTATGCGGTGATGGCCGCTATCACGGCAATCATCACCTGGTTTCTTTCCCGCGATAAAAAGCGGATTCGTTTTCTCAGCGCGGTATTAGTCGGGGCGACCTGGCCGATGAGTTTTCCCGTCGCGTTAATGTTTTCTCTCTTCTGATGACGGCGTAAACGCCGTTTCAGGAGGAAAGCAGGGCATCTAATCGTTTTTTGTCGGCTGCGCAAACATCCTGCGGATGCTGATATCCCACGTTTTCATTGGCGCGGGTATACAAAGCGACCAGCCAGTCGTAAACGTAACGGCTTGCGCCATGCGAAGGTTGTTCATCCAGTTTCGTCAACCGTAACATCGGCTGTTGCGCCGGGGCACTAAAAATAGCCGATCCTTTTTGGATCCTGCTGGCCGGACGCTGTTCCTCTGCCACGCTGGCAAATCCAAGCCAGGTAATAAAATCCCCAATATCGGCGTGAAGCTGCGCGGCGCAGACGTTTTCTCGCTGCATAATGCGCTGTAAGCGTTGCGGCATTTCCAGCCGATAGCTGGTGGTGACGAGGATATCGGCAACCTGCCTTAGCGTACGCGGCTCGAGACGTAAACGGCGCGCATTATTTTCATCGCGACACCACTGGCGCACGTGGTTAACCCACATTTTGTGCGCCTGATACCCGGTCTCTTTGCTTTCCGGCGAGTGCGGTGTGTCACGCACCTCGGCAAACAGGTCAATCTCTTCATTAAATAATCCGCTCACCTGTTCCTCGCGCGGCTGCTGAACACGCAGCAGCGACTCAAAGAGGCGCATCGGCGGGAGCAAACCGTCCAGGAGTTCGCCATGCTTTGCCGCCTGGGCCTGGAGCTGGCGGATCACCGACTCATTGCTACCCGATTCGGTTTCAACGGGGTTAATCCAGCCGATCAGGGTTTCGCGTACACGCTGCTGGTGCTGCTCACGCAGGGAGGTCAATCTCGCCTGGCGTTGCTGGGGTGAGGTTGCCTGAGTCAGCCATTCGACGAGGCGTTGTAAGCTGTGTTTATCCAGCGCCTGCAGCGTGCCCCAGTGCAGTCCGGGCTTGCCCATTAATTGCTGCACAGATTCATCAAGATTTTGCTGAGTGCTAAACCGCGCATCCTGCGGAGTAATGGCCCAGACCACTCCCGGCAATGCGGCGTCATGTACGGGCTGAGTGTCGTTAACCCAGCCCAGTAGTTTGCGGGTGATGGCGGGCGTCTGGGAGCGGGTAGATACCGCATTACAGATTAAAAGTACATCCGGTTGCAGATGCTGGCGATAATGTTCCAGCATCCAGCCTAATTTGGCCTGCCACAATGGATGGGGATGAACATCCGGGGCGAGGGGAATATCCAGCAGATCGACATTCTCCAGTACCGCGTCTTCAACCGTCAGGACCAGCTCGCGCGTGAGCAGCGCCAGCGAAGCCTGAGAAAGGCTGACCGCATTGAGCAACTGATCATTTTCTATTGGATGAACCACCACATCGCTTTGCGCCTCATTCCCGTTCAATGCTACCTGAGTCAGGAAACTCTCGGCAGGTAAACCAAAATGGTCAACCAGCAGGCTCAGCGGAGCCGCGAGTTCTTGCGCGCTCCCGGTTTGTTGCAGCGTATGCGCCAGCGCCAACCACTGTTGCGTCAACTCTGGTTGTTCTCCCCACAGTAACGCCCAGGCGTTTGCCCGGGTAGTCAGATCCAGAGCGGGTAGCAGCGTGGCAAACTGATGCCATAGCGCGTCGTCAAATTGCTGTTGTCTGGCCGGTACGCAGGCGCGCCAGAAACGACCAATTGCCGCGACATCATGCGCGGTAATGCCCGGCACCGGATGACGCTGGCGCAACGTTTGCCATTTTTCCAGGCGCGCCTCAATAATCGATTTCTCGACCTGGCGGTTGTCCGCAAGCGCACAGAACTGGGTAATAAATAGCTGTACCAGTTCGGCTTCACTGAGTAGCCGCAGGCGCAACGGCCATTCACCATCGAGCGGATTTTCATCACGCGTAAAGCGGATCGCCATATTGGTTGGCGCATGACCAGGATTAATATGTGAAAAGTAATCAAAGCTGCGATCCGGGGTAACGATATTCACTTTGCCATTGGCGTTGCTGCACAATGCTGTGAGCAGGTGCGCTTTTGCCGATTGCGAATGTCCGTAAAGCCCAACGCATCCTCGCGATGAAAAGGTCGTCTTCAACGCAGATTCATTAACGGCGGCCAGGGTGAGCTGCGCCAACAGGGCATCCGCTTCATCATCAAGACGCGCCGCACGCTGGCGGGTATCAGTTACCCACTCGATGGCGGCCTGCGCGGTGTTTAACATCTTACTCATTTCAGGTACACGCTCCCGCTATCAATCCAGTAATGGCTCCCGCTATGGCGTCGGTCTGCCAGCGTATTCAGTTTTAACGTTAAGGCATTGGCGGCAACGGGAGTGCCATCCTGTAACCACGCATCGCTCAGTACGAAGAACTCCGGGCCGCTTTCTTTGCTACCACCGCGTAGCTGCAGCCGTACATTCAACACGCCATCTCCGGCGATGGTTTTTGCCAGTTCGGCAGAATTTATGCTGAGCGTATACAGCGGTGTGGCAGGCCAACGGCTGTTGGCCAGTTGACGGAAACCTAACGTAACGTTGCCGCGCAATGGGAAGTGCAGGCGGGCATCCAGCTTCGCGCCGGGCTTATCCAGATCGATATCGTGATACCAGATGTTCTCATCGCGCAGCGTATTGACCGTATTATCCAACACGCCGAGATAACGTACGGTCGAGTAAGCGCCGATATCGGCAGCTTTAAAGTTGAAACGCGGCAAGCGTAGATCCAGCGCCAGGCTACACAACATGGCACCAACTGCTGCAGTGGATTTGGGGTTACCAATCCGCCCTTGTTGGCTGAACGGATACCACTCATGTACGCGGTAGTTATCCATCCAGATCATACGATTAACCGGAACGGGCTGCAGATGGCGGATCAACGCCTGTACGCCCGGTAAACAGGCGGGTCTGCCGGTCACTAATAAAATATCGCAGCGATAGTGTGAAATGGCCTCACAGACCGCGTGCAGTGGGGAGGTCAGGGTAAACTGGCCCGCCAGTAACGCTTCTTGTAACTGCCTGAACTGCACCTGTAACGGCACGCTCAACACATCAAACGCTGGCGATCCCGCAGGTAACGCATGATCGATAGCCTGCTGGATGTAATTCAGTACGTTGCGCGTTGGTTGCTGGCTCAGGAGTTCGCCAAAGGTGGCATGCAGACCCGCTACCGGATCGTTAATATCACTTTGTTCCCAGGCTGAAAGTACCGCATGACCGAGCGGCATAAAGAGTTGTAACGCCGTTTGTTGACGCAAAATCGCCTGGGTGTCGATGCGCCCGGAATCGCCAAATAGCGTAGCCAGCAATGCGGCGGCGTCGGTCACGCCAGCCTGTTGCAGACGGGTTTGCAGCGCAGGCAACACGCAACGCTGAATCACGTCCAGCAGCATGTCATCGCCCGCAACCTTAAAGCCTTCACGGAACAGCAGGTGCGGGGTAATTTTGACGTTTGTACCCACGCCGTCATCAAGCTGGTAATGGACGACGGCCATATCCGTTGTCCCGCCGCCAATGTCGATCGATGCCACGCGCAGCGCACGACCTTTAGTCTCACCAGGCTCCGGCAGACGGTCCGGGCGGGCAAGGGCGTTAAAGAACGACTCGGTGTGACCATCGTAGTGAGAGATAGCTTCGTTATACAGCCACACCAGTTGCCCGCAGCTGGCCTCATCCCATTCCATCTGGATCTCAGGTACGGGAACCACGCTCTTTTCCTGCTGTTTACGGGTGGTGAAGTCTTCATCCTGCGGGTGCCAGCCCATTGCTTTCCAGACCAACGCAATAGCTTCAAACATGCGCAGGCGGAAAATCTCACGCTCCTGTTTGGGCATCGCCGACGGCAGGGTCAGGATCAGCGTACGCAACTGACGAGGAGATGCCGGGAATCCGAGGCGCAAACGCGTCGCCACGCTGTTAATTTGCCCCAGCGCCTGGGCCAGTATTTCGCACAACATATGCGTCATCAGCGTACTGCGGCTGTATTGCGGTGAGAATACCGGCAGACGATCATCCTGCGGCAGGCTGAACAGCGGTTGCCCGTCATCGTTCATCAGGTTCATTAGCGGGAAGGCGGTAGCCAGTGGTTCGCGCTGGGTTTTGCCATTCATCTGGCTAAAGCGCCAGTCATGCAACACCGGCGTTTCGTCCCACAGATAACGGCGCGGGCTGGAGATCCCACTGCTGCCTTCAGTGCCCATGCGCTGCATCGCCAGCTTTCGGGCTTCATCGCCAACGCGGACAATCGACGGCCAGATAAAGGCATCATCACGACCGCTCTCCACGGAAAAGTGCTGCTTACCAAAACGCGCTTCGGAAAACTCCAGTCGGCTGGTGAACAACGGATCGTTGAGAAACTGTGGCTCGCTTAACGAACGCACCTGCAATTCGGCTGTCTGGCGCAGTCCGTCATTGGCATCCCCGTGATCTTCAATCAGGACGCCACAGGTATGGGTGTTACCGATATCCAGGATAAGATCAACGGGAATGGCGGGCGTGCTGAGGGTATGCGTGACCAGTTTCACTTCCGGGACGGAAAGCTGCTCGCCTAACAGGGTCAGCACATTCAGCCAGTGCGCCTGATATTCAAAGTTACGCAGCGCCTGCTGGATCTCTTGTTCTGAGCGGTTCTCAAGCTGTGTGACATGATGCATAAAGGATTCGCGCAACCAGCCGTCAATCCAGGTCTGGTCGAGGAAATCGGCAATTTCGTTGTCATGCCAGGCCAGCGCAAATCGCGTACCGTTCAGCAGGTCATTTTCGTTGGGGGTTAACGCCGCAGGGGCATTTTCAGTGAGCTGGCTGTCCAGCGCCACGGTGACGCGGTGGGTGTTGCCCGCGCTGTCAGGTTGCGCCAGCTTTCGCACCTGTACGCGCGCCCAGTTATCCGGGCCTTCAACGAACGTACGCGGCGGATTAAAGCGCAGGAACGGCAGCGGCAGCCAGACACCGTCGAGCACGTCCAGCGAATAATGCAGCTTCTGGGTGCTTTCCGGCTTCACCACTTCGGGCTGACCGCCGGTGCTGCCTGGTAAGGTATAACGTCCGGTTGTCAGATCGAAATCCAGCCGCAGCAGGGGACCGTTTGCCGTTTTGCGCACAAAGCGGCCATGGTGCGCAGATTCCTGCGGCGTCAGGCCAAAATCCAGAAATTGCACACCGCTATTGGCGATGAGCGTCACGCTCTGTTTGTAGTCACACAGATTCACCAACATAAAATCAGGCACCTATCTTTTTGATCGTCAGAGGGATTTCCGCGTGATCGTCATAACGTGCGGTACAGGCGGCGACGTCATTGGTTCCCGCTTTGCAGGTAATTTCCGGCATCGGATAACGTGACCCGTCCGTACAACGGGCATTCCCGCGACTCTTAATCATTAATTCACCTGACTGATGCAAACCGGAGAAAATCTCGGCACGACAAACAATATTGTCGCCATGAACCACGCGCGCAGTGCCTTTATTGGCCTGGATCTGATAGCGCAGCGACGGCGCTTTACCGCTAACCGGATCTTTAACATCAACCATTACGCGCCAGTTACCGTTGAGAAAACGCGTCGTTCCTGCCTTCATTTGGTTGGCATCCATCACCAGCGCATCTTTTGGAATCGCGGCGATCACGACCGGTCCCTCGACAGGTTTTTCTTTTTTGGCGACCGGAACCACTTCAGCCCGATGCAGCGGCAGTGCAGATGTCAGTTCTGGCAGCGGTGCTATATCTGACTTAGCGACGTCTGCAGGGGGAACAGCGGGTACGGGCGGGGTGGGCTGTTGCTTCCACAGCAGCGGCCCAACCATGGCTGCAATGATCACCGCGGCAACGGGCAGGCTCCACAACGGCAGGCGGCGTGCGGGTTTCTTCTGTGCGAGCGGCGGCGAGACTTCAGGTTCGTTAACAACGACCGGGGGTTGTGGTTCAGGTTCAGCCGGTTTAGCTAGCTCAACCACTGGAGTCAGCAAAGGCGCCTCGGCCTCGGCGAAGGTGATTTGGGCAGTGATTTCCTCTTCCGGCTCAGGCTCTGCTACGGTGACGACCGGAGGAATATCGGCAAGGCGCAGGCAATCGAGCACATCGTCGCGAGGATTTTCATTCAGATTGACGAAACCCCAGAACGTAATAACGGGTTTACCTTCAACCAGAAACACGTGATTCTCACCAGGAAACTGGATGGCTTTTTCCAGCAGTGAGCCAAACAGTTGCAGGGAGGTTTTACCCGATTGCAGACTTTTACGGCTCAGCGCCGCCGCATTTTCCAGCGTGCTCCCCAGATAGCGCAGCGCACGAAAACGGGCCTCTTCATCAGCGGCTTTCCATGCAACGGCTTTCCCTTCAATCGGCGAATACCAGTCAACGCGATCGCCGTTGTCATTAATCTGTGGGATCGCCAGACAATCCACCATCGCCTGCTGTTTACGCAGGCGAAGCGTTTCACGAATTTGCAATGCTGAATCAAACACGGCCTGACCACCGCCGCCCACGGCCTGATAGTCATCCAAATTGCCGCTGCGCAAGAGAGTTTTTGCCACGTTGTTACCCCTTAGACTTCTTCACGTATCTACTTTACGTTTTATAAAAACGAGCAAACGGTGGAAGAGAGGCAAAAAGGGGCGAATTTTCATGGCATAGAGTGCCGGGAAAAATCTTGACGTTTTGAAAAAGACTTAAGGGAAATTAATTCGCTTAGGGTGATGAATTATTCAGCAAAATACACCGGATTAGAATAACCTGATAGTGATTTGTTATTGGTCAGTTTTTGTCAGCTATGCTCTGATATCCCGGTTAATAATAAAATAAGAAGGCTTATAACCATGATTGCAAGGAAAACGTTACTCGCGCTGGCGCTCAGCGCCGTCTTACCATCAGGCGCGGCGTTCGCGGCCAATACTGACACTCTCATTTACTGCTCAGAAGCGTCGCCAGAGTCATTTAACCCGCAAATCGCCAGTTCCGGTCCATCGTTTGTAGCCAGCTCGCAGGTGCTCTACAACCGACTCATCAACTTTGATCCGGTAAAAAATACGCCAGTTCCGTCTCTGGCAACGGACTGGACGATTTCGCCGGACGGTAAGACCTACACTTTTACCCTGCGTCAGGGCGTGAAATTCAACAGTAATAAATTCTTCAAACCAACCCGTGACTTCAACGCTGATGACGTGGTTTTCTCGGTATTACGACAGAAAGATGCCGATCATCCGTACCACAAAATTTCTCAGGGAAGCTACGAATACTTCAACGATGTCGGTCTGGATAAACTGATTAAAGAAGTGAAGAAGGTCGATGATTATCACGTTCAGTTTATCCTTAATGAACCTAACGCCGCGTTTCTTGCCGACTGGGGAATGGATTTTGCCTCCATCCTCTCTGCGGAATATGCCGACGTGATGCTGAAAAAAGGCACTCCGGAAAACGTCGATAACTGGCCAATTGGCACCGGGCCATACGTGTTGCAGCAGTACAAACAGGATTCGCAAATCCGCTATCTCGCCAACCCGAACTACTGGGACGGCGCCGTCCCCACGAAGCACCTGATCTTCTCAATCACGCCAAACGTTCAGACCCGATTGGCGAAACTGCAAACCAATGAATGCCAGATAATTCCGGCGCCTGCGCCCGTACAGTTTGACGAGATTAAGAAGAATAAAGATTTGACACTGCATTCGGTTGAAGCGCTGAACGTCGGGTATCTGGCGTTTAATACCGAGAAAAAACCGTTTGATAACGTGCTGGTGCGTCAGGCGCTTAACTACGCGACAGACAAAAAGGCCATTATTAACGCCGTCTTTTTAGGTTCCGGTACGGTTGCAAAATCGCCAATTCCGCCGAATATGTTGGGGTTCAATAAAGATCTGCAGGATTACGCTTACGACCCGCAAAAAGCGAAAGATCTGCTGAAACAGGCGGGACTGGAAAACGGCTTTGAAGCGACGCTGTGGTCAATGCCGGTTCAGCGCCCATACAACCCGAACTCCCGACGGATTGCCGAGATGATCCAAAGCGACTGGGCGAAGGTTGGCGTGAAGGCGAAAATTGTGTCGTACGAGTGGGGCGAATATCTCTCCGGAATGCGTAAAGGTGAGCATGACACCGCGTTGTTCGGTTGGATGTCAGACAACGGCGATCCGGATAACTTCGCCGATGTACTGCTGGGCTGTGACAGCATTAAAACCGGATCTAACGCCGCGCGCTGGTGCGATAAAGAGTATAATTCGCTGGTTCAAAAGGCGAAACTGGTGAGTAAACCGGAAGAACGCGCCGCGCTTTACCAGCAGTCGCAAGAGATTTTCTACCAGCAGGCTCCGTGGATTGCGTTGGCAAACGGGAAAACGTTTTACGCGACGCGCAGCAACGTCAGCGGATACAGCGTTAGCCTGATGGGCAGCGATTTTTCAAAAGCAAAATTAAATTAATGAGTTAAGGAGAGGTTATGTCGCATCTGGATGAGGTCAGCGCACGTGTTGATGCCGCCATTGAAGAGAGCGTCATTACGCATATGAATGAATTGCTGATTGAACTCAGCGATGATGTCGTGCTGAGCCGGGAAGAACGTTACACCCAGCAACAGCGTTTGCGTACGGCTATCGCACATCATGGCCGTCAGCATAAAGAGGATATGGAAACCCGTCGCGAACAGTTGACCAAAGGCGGCACAATCCTTTAATTCGTTGTTGCCAGATGGCGAAGTAACACCTTATCCGGCTTGCATGTTCAGGCCGGATAAGCGCAATTAAAACGAACGTCTCGCCACCAGCCAGGCCCCAACGACCAGCAGCACCGCGCCGCAGACCGGTCCCACCAACGCCCGCAGCGGTACGCCATGACTGCGCAGAATATCCAGCACCAGTCCGCCGATTAACTGGCTGGCCACCAGCACTGCGATAGTGGTTGCAGCGCCCACATTTTGGTATCCACTGATGCTGGCAAAAACAAAGAACGATCCCAGCAAGCCAGGGATTAGCGTCCACCAGCGCACGCTGGAAACCAGTTCCCCAAACCCCGCCATACCTTGCTTAAACCACAGTATGCTGACAAACAGCACGATCCCGACCAGAGAGTTAAGTAACATGGCGATGAGGATCGTCGAGGACGTCTGCGTGATGCGTACCATCAAGGTATTTTGCACCACCAGACCAATACCTGCGGCAATCAGAAAGGAGAGGGTTAGCGTCTGGTTCATCTGCTGGCATCCGGTTTGCGGCGATCGTCTAACTGCAACTGCATAAAAGTCAGATCCAGCCAGCGCCCAAATTTAGTGCCAACCTGTGGCATTTGCGCGGTGGTTTTAAAACCCAGCGTGCTGTGCAGATGCAGCGACGCCTGATTCTGAGACTCAATGCCCGCAACCATCACATGCTTGCCGCACGCGCGGGCTTCTTCTATTAACCTGCTGAGCAGCGATCGTCCCAGGCCTTTACCCTGATGAGCAGGATGGACATATACCGAATGTTCAACGGTATGACGGAATCCATCAAAGTTACGCCAGTCGCCAAAGGAGGCGTACCCTGTAATCACGCCATTCTCTTCACTCACCAGCACCGGATAGCCCATCAACTGGCGGGCTTGATACCATGAGATACGGTTTTCGGCATCGACCGTTTGATCGTTCCAGATAGCCGCCGTATGCAGTACCGCGTGGTTGTAGATTTCTGCAATGGCGGCACAGTCTTCTTTGCTGGCAAATCGAATGGACATGTTGAACCTCAGGGATTGTTCACTATAGTATTACAATATGAATACTATTGAAGACAGCATAAATCAACGGATCGGTGCAAGAATTCGCATTGAGCGGGAGTCTCGCGGCTGGTCTCTGACGGAACTCGCTGAACGCGCAGGCGTGTCGCGGGCGATGATCCATAAAATAGAGCGCGGTGAGAGCAGCCCAACGGCCACGCTGCTGGGCAGGCTCTCCGGTGCCTTTGGTATCAGCATGTCTATGCTGATGGCGCGGGCCGAAATGCAGGAGGGCAAGCTGCTGCGCTTCGCTGATCAGCCTGTCTGGCACGACCCGCAAAGCCACTATCTGCGCCGCCACGTTTCACCGCGCAGCGATCTGCCTATTGATCTGGTGCAGATAGAATTGCCTGCCGGAAGCGATATCCCGATGCCAGCCTCTTCCTACGTGCAGGCAAGACAACTTATCTGGCTACAGCAGGGGGAATTAGTCTTTGTGGAAGGGGACGTGCGTCATGAAATGCGGGCTGGCGATTGCCTGGAGCTTGGCCCGCCGAATGATTGTCGGTTTATCAATGAAACCGCACACCCCTGCGTTTACCTGGTTGTGCGGTTAAATCATGTCGTCAGCTAACTGGCGGACACAGGCTGCTACTATTGATGGAATCATGCCAAAAGCAGAGGAGCACATCATGGGTCAACAGACTAATCGCAATCGCCGCTGGGTACTGGCTTCCCGCCCGCATGGCGCGCCGGTCCCGGAAAACTTCCGACTTGAAGACGATGAGGTGGCAACGCCGGGTGAAGGCCAGGTTTTACTGCGCACCATTTTTCTTTCCCTCGATCCCTACATGCGTGGACGCATGAGCGATGAGCCGTCTTACTCCCCGCCGGTAGAGATTGGCGGCGTGATGGTTGGCGGGACCGTGAGTCGCGTGGTGTCCTCCAACCATCCTGATTACCAGCCAGGCGAGTGGGTGCTGAGCTACAGCGGCTGGCAGGACTATGACATCTCCGACGGTAACGGGCTGGTGAAGCTTGGCAATAATCCCGAACATCCCTCCTGGGCGCTGGGAGTGATGGGGATGCCAGGATTTACTGCTTATATGGGGCTGCTGGATATCGGTCAGCCAAAAGCGGGGGAAACGCTGGTTGTGGCCGCCGCCACCGGCCCGGTTGGCGCAACGGTAGGGCAGATTGGTAAGCTCAAAGGCTGCCGGGTGATCGGGGTTGCAGGCGGGGCAGAGAAATGCCGACATGCCACCGAGGTCTTGGGCTTTGATGTCTGCCTCGATCACCATGCACAAGATTTTGCGCAACAGCTGGCAAAAGCCTGTCCGCAGGGGATCGATATTTACTACGAAAACGTCGGCGGTAAGGTATTTGACGCCGTTCTGCCATTGCTCAATACCTCTGCGCGCATTCCGCTGTGCGGACTGGTCAGCGGTTACAACGCCACAGCGCTTCCAGGCGGACCCGATAGATTACCTTTGCTGATGGCAACGCTGCTGAAAAAGCGAATTCGGATGCAGGGCTTTATCATTGGTCAGGATTATGGTCACCGCATTCAGGAGTTTCAGCGGGAGATGGGGCGCTGGGTTAAAGAGGGCAAAATCCATTACCGCGAACAAATCACCGACGGTCTGGAAAATGCGCCGCAGACCTTTATCGGCCTGCTGACCGGCAAAAACTTCGGTAAAGTGGTGATTCGTCTTGCAGACGATGCGTAAAACGGATGGCGGGAGTCATTCCCGCCAGTGTTACTCAAAACGCCAGGCCAGATTAATCCCTACGCCATAGTTTCGTCCTGGCGCCGGTTCGTAATATCGACCATTTGCCTCATTCACTATCACCGAACCGACGTAGGACTTATCAAACAGATTATCCACCCGACCGAACAGGTCGATCATCAGACTGCGGTAATAAAATTTATAGCCGGTATTTAAACCCACTACGGTATAGGACGGGGCTTGCGCCGTATTTTCATCATTGGCCATAATGTTGCTCATATAACGAACGTCAGTTCCCGCATACCAACCTTCATCAGGCACGTAGCCCAGCGAAGCAAATCCCATGTTTTGCGCAATGCCAGGCAGGCGGTTGCCGTTGCAGTTTTGATCGCCACAGACGTTGCTGCGGTAGGTCGCATCCAGCCAGGTCCATGCAGCTTTTACGCGCCAGCTTGCGGCAAAGCGTTGGTCCCAGGATAACTCACCTCCCTGACGGCGAGTTTTTCCAGCGTTTTTATAGGTTGTCCGCCCGCCGCTACTGCTGTCAACCACGATCTCGTCATCGGTATCGGTCTGGAATAGCGCTGCGGTAAACAGCCCATCGCCGATACGCGTTTTACTGCCGATTTCCACGGTATCGTTTGTGGAAGGCTGTAGGTCAAAATTCATCCCACTTTGGCCGTCGGAGCGGTAAGACAACTCGTTGATGGTGGGCGTTTCGAACCCACGTCCCGCGGCCAGGTAGACGTTCCAGGCATCGGTGATGGCGTATTTTAACGATCCGGCAGGTAACCACTGGTGATAGCTGGCGTCACCGCTGTCATCTCCGTTACCAGGCGTAATATAGCGATCGTTAGAGTCAAACCACACCGAACTGTAGCGAACGCCGGCATCCAGCGAGAGTTTCTGCGTTAATTGCCACTGGGTTTGCAGATAGGGATCGACATTCCACATCAGGTTACGTTCGTGACGTCGTAAGTCGCCTTTCTGACCATATTCTGGCACGCCATCATCAAGGCGAAAGTTGTTGTAGCCTTTACGGTTCTCGCTCATGTTTTCGTAATTCAGACCGGTGGTGAAGGTCACGGGTACGCCCAGCTCGCCACGGTGAGTCCAGCGGTTGTCTATCCCCTGATAATGACGTTGCAGGGTAATAACGCCTCCGGCATGAGACGGTTTTAACTGCGGGGACATCGGGATCGACTGATACTGAGTGGTTTCACGCTCCCCCGCATAGGTCATGATGCTGATATCATCCTTCGCGCTAAGCTGGCGTTCATAGCGCAATCCTGCCTGGGTCTGCTTGATGGTTTTTCGCGTGTTGTATTGCTCAGCGCGGGGAGATTGCTGCGGATTGGCCTGCCACTCCGACTCGGTAAGACCACCAGGATCGTCAGCTTTACTCTCTACGCTATTGAAAATCAGGGTTAGTTTGCTCGTATCGTCCATGCGCACGCCCAGTTTGGCATTGGCCAGATTTTTTTGTGCGCTGCTGCGATCGCGATAACCATGGGTGGTAAACCGGGTTGTTGAAACGGTGTAATCCACATCCCCTCGCTGTGTGCCATCGCCCAGTGCGCCCGTTGCTTTTAACCCGTAGCGCCAACTGCCAA
The DNA here is from genome assembly GCF_018919545.1 of Citrobacter sp. S46_ASV_140. Lineage (NCBI taxonomy): Bacteria > Pseudomonadati > Pseudomonadota > Gammaproteobacteria > Enterobacterales > Enterobacteriaceae > Citrobacter > Citrobacter sp. S46_ASV_140. Next base: position 1,355 of record NZ_JAHLRC010000042.1, on the reverse strand, counting down.
AACTGCCGTAATAACTGCTGGCTTCAATGGTTGGCGGCTCATGTCCCGTTTCAGTGCTGACATTCATCACTCCACCAGACGCATTGCCATACAGAGCAGAGAAGGGGCCGCGTAAAACCTCAATATTTTGTACGCTGCTGATATCAATATTGGATGTTTGACCCTGCCCATCCGGCATGGTTGCCGGGATCCCGTCGACATACAAACGAATGCCGCGGATGCCATAAGTGGTTCGCGAACCAAATCCGCGAATCGACAACTGGAGATCCTGGGCGTAGTTCTGCCGATTTTGCACCTGTAGCCCAGGGACGCTGGTCAGGGATTCAGACAGATTAATTCGCGGCGTTGCCAGACGCATATCTTCTCCGTCAACGACGCTGACGGCGGCAGGGGTGTCCAGTTCAGAAACGGACTGTGGTGTCGCGCTAACGATCAGCGTTTGATCGTTTATCTCACTTTCTGCCACGGCATAAGGCGAGAGGAAGACAGGCAGTAAAGAAACAGGAAGTGCAGTGTAGCGGGATGCAAAAATCGTCATGAACAAGGCCAGTTAATGATGCTTACGCCGTAACACCAGCGATAAGCGCGTGAATTTTTTTATAAAAGATGAATTTTAGCGCTGCTGAATTGCGCTAGTTTTTCGGGCAATGACAACGATTGTAGTCAATATGTGAAGAAGTGCTCCACTTTGAGATGAATAATGATTACTATTCTCATTCCTAAGAAAGGCAAAACCATGATTTTGCTCATTGAAGCTATGTGAAGCAGTAACAAACGAATTTATCAAAGGGAGTCGTCATGTCTTTACGTCATCTGTTTTCGCCGCGTCTGCGTGGTTCTTTACTGTTAGGTTCACTGCTCGTTGCATCATCTTTTACTACGCAGGCTGCAGAAGAACTGCTGCGCAAAGCCGTGGGCAAAGGCGCCTATGAAATGGCGTACAGTCAGCAAGAGAACGCGCTGTGGCTGGCGACCTCGCAGAGCCGCAAACTGGATACCGGCGGGGTGGTTTACCGTCTTGACCCGGTCACCCTCGAAGTGACTCAGGTTATTCATAACGATCTCAAACCGTTTGGCGCCACCATCAACAACGCCACGCAAACGCTGTGGTTCGGCAACACGGTAAACAGCGCGGTGACGGCAATGGATGCCAAAACGGGCGCGGTGAAAGGACGTCTGGTGCTGGATGCGCGTAAGCGTTCTGAAGACGTTCGCCCACTGCAGCCGCGTGAGCTGGTCGCCGATGACGCCACCAACACGGTATACATTAGCGGTATTGGTAAAGAGAGCGTGATTTGGGTGGTGGACGGTGATGCCATTACATTGAAGGACACCATTCAAAATACCGGCAAAAT